>NZ_JBFULD010000065.1:0-14865 GCF_056400505.1 Terrabacter sp. P5_B1 | reverse complement strand
GCTCGGCCAGGTGGCGGACGCCCTGTGGGAAGCCGGTACCGCGTCGTTGCGCGACCAGCTCATGGTCGTCACCAGCACGCTCGAGTTCGACCCGCGGTCGCTCGAGCAGGAGGAGCTCGACGTGAGCGCGGTTCCCGCTGGTGGGACCACGAGGGGCGCCGACGTGCACCCGAGCCCGAGGTCCAACCTGGAGCGGGCCCTCGGCGGCACCCGCACCCGGCGCCTGGGGCGGAGTCCCGAGGAGGCCGGGGTCGCCGACTGGCGCACGGACTCGGTCTTCGTCGTCACCGTGCGGCCTCGGTGACGAGGAGGCTTGACAGCGGGGTCGAACGGGCGTGGGCGCGTCGACCGGGCGGACTCCCGCGCCGTGGAGCTCAGCGGCACGGGCGACTACCAGGTCTTCAGGTCCGGCCTGGTCTGGCACCTGTCCGTCCTGCCGCGGGCCTCCCGGGGGCCACCACCGACTTCGCGGGGCTCTTCGACGTCAAGGAGGGGCGCTTCGACCACCGCGTCGACGACGTCGAGGTCACGACCGATGAGATCACCGTTCGCCGGCCTTCACCCTGCGCGTCGTGCCCGTGTTCCGGGACGTGCCGCTCTCGACGCCCTACCACCCCGGGGTGGCTCGGCGGGAGAGTCACCCCGCCACGGAACACCGCCGGTGGCGCGCGCGCAGTCCTATCGTCACGTCCGCCGATCCCCGCGTGGGCCAGCTCGTCCGCAACAGCACCTGCGCGTCCTCTGACGGTGAGCGAGAGGTCGAGCGAGGCCGGTCGTCATCCACCACCCACCTCTCCTTTGCCGAGTACCGTGAGGGTGAGTTCCTGGCAGGACGGTGTGGGGCCGTCACGGACCCTGGGTGGTGCACAGTGTCGACGACATCGACGTCCACCGCATCGCCACGCGTCGTCCAGCAACCGCGACCACTGCGGATCGCCATGGTGGCGCCCCCCTACTACACGGTGCCCCCGCAGGGCTACGGCGGCGTCGAGTCCGTCATCGCCGGGTTGGTCGACCGACTCGTCGCACGCGGACACCACGTCACGCTCTTCGCCGCGGGCAGACGCGGGACAGCCGCGCAGGAGTTCGTGCGCACGTGGGAGCTCCCGCCGGCGGAGCAGCTGGCGCTCGCACTGCCGGAGGTCGTGCACGCGGCCAGGGTCGAGAGCCTGCTGCAGGCGCACACCGTCGACCTCGTCCACGACCACACCCTCGCCGGGCCCCTCACGGCGGGCGCACGCCGCTCGCCCACGGTCGTGACCGTGCACGGCGCGATGGACGAGCTGTCCGAGATCTACCGTCCGCTGGGGAGCACCGTCAGCCTGGTGGCCGTCAGCGAGGCCCAACGGCAGCGCGCGCCGGACCTGAACTGGGTGGGGACGGTTCACAACGGCATCGACGTGGACAGCTTCCCCTACCGCGCCGACAAGGACGACTACCTCCTCTTCCTCGGCCGTTTCCACCCGCAAAAGGCCCCGCACCTCGCGGTCGAGGCCGCCCGGCGGGCCGGGGTGCGGATCATCCTGGCCGGCAAGTGCACCGAGAAGGTCGAGCACGAGTACTACGCCAAGCAGCTGGCGCCGCTTCTGTGCCCCGGCGCCGTCGAGGTGGGGGTCGCCGACCAGGCCGTGAAGCGTCGCCTGCTGGCCGGCGCCCGCTGCCTGATCTTCCCGATCCGGTGGGAGGAGCCGTTCGGACTGGTCATGGTCGAGGCGATGGCCTGCGGGACGCCGGTCGTGGCCCTGGCCCGCGGAGCCGCCCCCGAGGTGGTCGGCCACGGTCRCACGGGCTTCGTCGTCGAGCGGCCCGAGCAGCTCGCACCGGCCATCGCGGCCTGCGCCACCCTGGACCCAGCCGACTGTCGCCGACACGTGAGCAGCCGCTTCAGCCTCGACGTCATGGCGACCGGCTACGAGGGCGCCTACCGTCGGGTGCTGGCCCGCCAGGGCGCTGGGCCCACCGCTACCTCCCGAACGGCTCGAACCCGCACCGTCGTCTGAGCGGGACCAGCCGGACCCCACACCCCGGGAAACGCAGAAGGACCGGACGCGAACGCGTCCGGTCCTTCTCTCATCGGGTGGAGCTGAGGGGACTCGAACCCCTGACCCCCTGCATGCCATGCAGGTGCGCTACCAGCTGCGCCACAGCCCCTTGCGGGTGTCACCTCGTCGAAGCGACTGCGTAACCATAGCGGGTCCGCGGCCGTCAGCCAAAATCAGGGACGGCCTCCCGGATCACACGTTCCAGGGCCCGAGGTTCCAGCCGCTGATGCGCCACCGGGTCACCTCGGAGAAGCTCTTCCCGGCCTCGACGAGCTCGATCCAGTGGCAGTTGTCGAGCCCGCGGAACACCGCGTCCGACGTGTCCTGGTCGAGCGCCACGAGCTCGCTCGCCGCGACGCGGGCCGACACCCCGTGGGCCACCACGACTGCGGTCTCGCCCGGCATCAGCTCCTCTGCGATCTCGCGCAGGGCGCCCCCCGCCCGCTGCGCCACGTCCGCCCGGGTCTCCCCGGTCACCCCTCGGGGGGCGTCCTCGCCACGGTCCAGCGCCGCGATGACCTCGGGGTAGCGCTCGCGCACCTCATCGGCGTGCAGGCCCTCCCACTCCCCCACGTGGACCTCCCGCAGACGCTCGTCGAGCCGCACTGCCAAGCCCGTCAGCCCGGCGATGGCATCGGCGGTCGAGGCCGCGCGTCGCAGGTCGCTCGAGACGATGAGCGCCGGCGCGTAGGCCGCGAGGTGCGGCGCCGCGGCCTGCACCTGCTCGCGGCCGCGGTCGGACAGCTCGGTGTCCTTGTGGCCCTGCCAGACCCGTGCCGCGTTGTCCACCGTCTCGGCGTGACGCACGATGACGACGCGACGCGGCCCGACGGGACCGATGGCGGGCACGGATGCGGCGGGGGTCACGCCTCGTCGGCCCCGTCGGCGTCGCTGTCGGCACCGCGTCGGGCCGGAGCCGCGACGGTCGCCAGGTCGATCTCCGGGCAGTCCTTCCACAGGCGCTCGAGCGCGTAGTACTCGCGCTCCTCCTCGTGCTGGACGTGCACGATGATGTCGCCGAAGTCGATGAGGACCCAGCGGCCCTCGCGCTCACCCTCGCGGCGGACAGGCTTGCTGCCCAGCTCACGCAGCCGGTCCTCGACCTCGTCGACGATGGCGCCGACCTGACGCTCGGACGGGGCCGACGCGATGACGAAGACGTCGGTGAGCGGCATCTGCTCGCTCACGTCGATGGCGAGCACCTTCTCGGCGAGCTTCTCCTCGGCCGCGAGCGAGGCCACCTTGGCGAGCTGGATCGAATGGTCTGCTGCGGTCACGAATCTCCTTGAGGCGAAAAAACTCTGGTGGGCTCCGCGGGCGTGGCCACGCGGGCGTCGTGCTGTGGGTGGTTTGTCGGCGGGTGCACGGGGGGCGGAGCCCCCTGTGGGTGGGAGTAGAGGTGGTACTTGTTGATGTACTGGACGACCCCGTCGGGGACGAGGTACCAGACCGGTTCGCCGTCCGCCACGCGCGACCGGCAGTCGGTGGAGCTGATCGCCATCGCCGGGACCTCCTGGAGCGTCACCCGCTGCTCCGGCAGTCCCTTGTCGGACAGCTCGTGTCCGGGCCGGGTGACCCCGATGAAGTGCGCCAGCTCCCAGAGGTGCTCGGCGTCCTTCCACGAGAGGATCTCGGCCAGGGCGTCGGCGCCGGTGATGAAGAAGAGCTCGTCGTCGGGACGCTCCTCGCGGATGTCACGCAGGGTGTCGATCGTGAACGTCGGGCCGGGCCGGTCGATGTCGACCCTGCTGACGGTGAAGCGCGGGTTGGAGGCCGTCGCGATGACGGTCATGAGGTAGCGGTCCTCGGCCGGCGAGACGTAGCGGTCGGCCTTCTGCCACGGCTGCCCGGTGGGGACGAAGACGACCTCGTCGAGGTCGAAGCGCGACTGGACCTCGCTGGCGGCCACGAGGTGACCGTGGTGGATCGGGTCGAAGGTCCCACCCATGACGCCGAGGCGCATGGTCAGTGCTGGGCCCCGTCGGATCCGCTCGAGCTGCCGTGCGTGCCCTCGGTGGGACGGGCGGGCCGGGGCGCCTGCACCTTGTAGGCGGTGTTGCGGAAGCTCCACGTGACGCCGAGGGCCACGAGGAACAGCGCGAACGTGATGAGGAAGTAGGCGATCACCGGCAAGGGAAGCTCGCGCGCAGCTCCCTCCCCCTCGGCGACGAGTGCGAGGACACGATCAGACATGCGCCCAGCCTAGCGCCAGCGGTCGTATGCCGGCCGCCGGGCCACGCGCCGGTCGTTCCCCCGGGTATGACCTCCCGTTCGCCGGCCCGCCGAGACCCAGCTGTGCCGACAGGACCGACAGGACCAGGACAGCCACGTGACAACTGTGGGCGATCCCCGGCCGTAGGCTAGATCGCATGGTTCCTGAGTTGTCCGTGGTCATCCCGATGTACAACGAGGAGGAGGTGCTCCCCCTCCTCGTCGGGCGGCTCCGACCGCTCCTCGACGCCATGGACACGACCTACGAGGTCGTCGCGGTCGACGACGGGAGCAAAGACCTGACGGCCGCGCTGCTCCAGCGCTACCACCGCCAGTGGCCTGCCCTTCGCGTGGTGCGCCTGCGCGCCAACGCCGGTCACCAGGCGGCGATCTCGGCCGGTCTCGTCAGCGCCCTCGGCGACTACGTCGTCACCCTCGACGCCGACCTGCAGGACCCGCCGGAGATCATCCCCCAGATGCTCACGGCCGCGAAGGACGACGGGGTCGACGTCGTCTACGGCGTGCGCAACGACCGCTCCACCGACACGTGGTTCAAGCGCGTCTCGGCTCGGGCCTTCTACCGGTTCATCGGCCTGATGTCCCAGACGTCGGCGCACGCCGACGCCGGTGACTACCGGCTCATGTCGCGCGCCACGGTCGACGCCATCAACAGCCTCCCCGAGCACAACCGCGTCCTGCGCTTCATCGTGCCGGCCCTGAACTTCCCCTCCGACACCGTGCACTACAAGCGCGAGGAGCGGGCGGCCGGGGGCTCGAAGTACCCCTTGCTCAAGATGGTCAAGCTCTCGCTCGACTCCCTGACGGGCTTCTCCACGGCCCCCCTGCGGCTGGCGACCTTCGCCGGCTTCGGCGGTGCGGTCCTCGCGGTGCTGCTCGTGCTCTACACGCTCATCTCCCGCTCGCAGGGACACACCGTGGCCGGCTGGACGTCGACCGTCGCCATCGTCGCGGGCGTCGGCGCGGTCCAGCTCGTCTGCGTCGGCATCCTCGGCGAGTACATCGGGCGGATGTACGCCCACATGCAGGGCCGGCCGACCTACTTCATCGCCTACGACTCGATGACGGCCGACTCCGGATCACACGGACCGACCGACACGCCGTTGCCGGCCCAACCGACCGCGACGCACCGACGGATCAGCCCGGACCCTGCCGTCGAGGCACAGCCCGCCGTCGAGGCACAGCCCGCCGTCGAGGCGGAGGCGGGTCAGCTGCGCGGCTGAGCCCGGAGGAGCAGGCTGACGCCCGGCAGGCCCCCGACCGGGAGGTAGCGCTCGGCCGTGATGATGGAGCGCAGCCCGAAGTTGACGAGCGGGTGCACGTCGTCGAGGTCCGAGCCCGAGCTCGTCCTGCGTCGCATCGCCACGACCGGGCGCAGCAGCACGTTCCACGAGCGCACGTCGGTGACCTCGAACCCGCCGCGGTCGAGCAGGTCGAGCAGACCCTGGCGGGTGTAGCGGCGCACGTGGTCGACCGCCTCGTCGTGGTCGGACCACAGCTTGGGGTCGGCCGGGACCGCGACGAGATACGTTCCGGTCGGTTTGAGCACGCGACGCACCTCGGCCACCGCCGCGTCGTCGTCCTCGAGGTGCTCGAGCAGGTCGAAGGCCACGACGAGGTCGAGCGAGGCGTCCGCGACCGGGAGCCGGGTCGCGTCACCGCGAAGGGTGGCGAGTCCGCGGCCGTGCGCCACCTCGGCGCCGTCGGCGCCGTACTCGAGGGCGATGGCGTCCCAGCCGTGCTGACGCAGGACACGCGTGTTGCCACCGCCCGCCGCCCCGATGTCGAGGGCGCGCCCGGGGGTCAGCCCCGAGATGGCCTTGGCCAGGAGGTGACGTCGCTCGCGATACCACCAGTGGTCGTCCTCGAGCTCAGCGAGCTTGCGGACCTCGGTGCCTTCCATGGTCGGACATCATGCCATCCGTTCGGGTAGATCAGCGAAGTCGTGTCAGCGGGTGTGACCGTCGCCCTCGACGACCCACTTCGTCGTCGTCAGCTCGGGCAGCGCCATCGGGCCCCGAGCGTGCAGCTTCTGCGTCGAGATCCCGATCTCGGCGCCGAAGCCGAACTCGCCGCCGTCGGTGAAGCGGGTGCTCGCGTTGACCATGACGACGGCGGCGTCGACCTCCGCCGTGAAGCGGCGGGCGGCCGCCCGGTCCTCCGTGACGATCGCCTCGGTGTGCCCCGTGCCGAAGTGGCGGATGCGCTCCATCGCCTCGTCGAGGTCGTCGACGACCGCCACGCTCATCTCCAGGCCGTGCCACTCCGTCCCGAAGTCCGCCTCGCTCGCGAGGGCGTATGCCGCCCCGGCCGCCTCGGCGTAGCCCGTGACCTCGGGTGCCACGTGCAGCCGCACGCCAGCACCTGCGAGGTCCGTCAGCGCCTTGGGCAGGAAGTCGGCGGCGGCGTCGCGGTGGACCAGGAGCGACTCGGCGGCGTTGCAGACACTCGGCCGCTGCGTCTTGGCGTTGAGGGTGATCGCCTGCGCCTTGTCGAGGTCGGCAGCGCGGTCGACGTAGACGTGGCACACCCCGACGCCGGTCTCGATGACTGGGACGGTGGACTCGCGGACGACCGTCTGGATGAGATCGGCTCCCCCGCGCGGGATGACGAGGTCGACGTAGCCGCGCGCCGTCATGAGGGCACGAGCCGCGTCATGGCCACCCCCCTCGAGAAGCGTGACTGCGTCTGCTGGGAGTCCTTGTGCCGCAAGGGATTCGCGCATCGCCTCGACCAGGGCGTGGTTGCTGCTGGCCGCGGCGGAGCCCCCGCGCAGCAGGACGGCGTTGCCGGACTTGAGGGCGAGACCTGCGGCGTCCACCGTGACGTTGGGACGCGCCTCGTAGATCATCCCGATGACGCCCATCGGCACCCTCACCTGACGGATCTGCAGGCCGTTGGCGAGGGTGGACCCGCGCACGATCTCACCGACGGGGTCAGGGAGCGCCGCCACGTCGCGCAGGGCCTGCCCCACGGCAGCGACCCGCGCGCCGTCCAGCCGCAGGCGGTCCTGCAGGCTCACGCTCATCCCCTTGGCACGACCGCGTTCGAGGTCCTCGGCGTTGGCGGCGATGACCTCGGCGGCCGCGGCGTCGACGGCGTCGGCGAGCTGGAGCAGGGCCGCGTCCTTCTCGGCGCGTGACATCAGGGCGAGGCGACGCGAGGCGACACGCGCGCGCTCGGCGAGGGTCGTGACGTGCTCGACGACGGCGGGGTCGATGGTCTGGGACATGCCCCAAGCCTAGGTCGTGCAGCTCTGACCGGACCGCCCGTTTCCCGGAGGCTGGACCGCCGGAGCGGGCGTCGTGACCGTCGGGCGGGCCGGGTGGACGCCCCTGCGTGAGCCGCGATCCGTCACTAGAGTTCGAGATGTGTCGCCTCACTCCGTCATCAGCACCGCCCGACGGCTCGTCGTCAAGGTCGGCTCGAGCTCCCTGACGGGCACCGACGGTGGCCTCGACCACGCCCAACTCGTCGCCCTGGTCGATGCCCTGGCCCACCAGCACCTCGGCGGCACCCAGATCGTCCTCGTCAGCTCAGGCGCGATCGCGGCCGGCATCCACCCCCTCGGGCTCAGCGCGCGCCCCCGCGACCTGGCGACGCAGCAGGCCGCGGCCTCCGTCGGGCAGGGCGCCCTGCTCGCCGCCTACACCCGGGCCTTCGGTGGCCACGACATCACCGTCGGCCAGGTGCTGCTCACCGCCGACGACGTGACGCGTCGGACCCACTACGCCAACGCCCGTCGCACGCTGGAGCGGCTGCTCGACCTCGGTGTCATGCCCATCGTCAACGAGAACGACACCGTCGCGACGAGCGAGATCCGCTTCGGCGACAACGACCGGCTGGCCGCCCTCGTGGCCCATCTCATCGACGCCGACGCCCTCGTGCTGCTCTCCGACGTCGACGCGCTCTACGACGCGCCGCCGAGCCGGCCTGGTGCGACCCGCATCCCGGTCGTGCGCGGCCCCCACGACCTCACCGACGTCGAGGTCGGCGGCACCGGGTCCAAGGTGGGCACCGGCGGCATGGCGACGAAGATCGAGGCCGCCCGCATCGCCACGGCCGCCGGCGTCGTGACGTCCGTGACGGCCGCCCACCTGGTCGTGGAGGTGCTCGCGGGCCAGGACGTCGGCACCGTCTTCCTGCCCATGGGCGTCCGGGGTCGCTCGCGGCGGCTGTGGCTCGAGCACGCGACCACGGCCCGCGGACGGCTCCTCGTCGACGCCGGCGCCGTCACCGCGCTCGTCCACCGGAAGAAGTCACTCCTGCCCGCCGGCATCACGGCCGTCGAGGGCACCTTCCACGACGGGGACCCCGTCGACGTCTGCGGCCCGGACGGGGCGACGGTGGCACGTGGCCTCGTCAACTACAGCTCGAACGAGCTGCCGGCGCTGCTCGGACGGTCGACGAAGGAGCTCGCCCGCGACCTCGGACCCGAGTACGAGCGCGAGGTCATCCACCGCGACGACCTCGTCGTCCTCTGACCGTCGCGGCACGTCCCAGGGTCGCCACGGCATACGCCCGCTGACGGCGCCGCGTCACGACGTGCGAGTGGCCGCGCATCCCCCTGGGTGCGCGGCCACTCGACGGTGTGGGCTCGCCGCGGGTCAGTGGTGGGTCGCCGTCTCGGCGCCGTGACCGGTGAGCGAACGGACCTCCATCTCGGCGTACTTGGCCGCGTTGTACTCCTTGCTCGTGACCGTCCCGATGTAGCCGAGGACGAACCCGAGCGGGATCGAGACGATGCCCGGGTTGTCGAGCGGGAACCAGTGGAAGTCGACGCCCTGGAGCATCGACGGGCTCTTCTTCGTCACCGCGTCGACCGCCTTGCCCGAGACGACCGGGCTGAAGATGAYCAGCGTGATGGCGCTGACGAGACCGCCGTAGATGCTCCACAGCGCGCCCCGGGTGTTGAACCGCTTCCAGAAGAGCGAGTAGAGGATCGTCGGCAGGTTCGCGCTGGCCGCGATGGCGAAGGCGAGGGCCACGAGGAAGGCGATGTTCTGCCCCAGGGCGAAGATGCCACCGATGATGGCGATGGCGCCGAGGACGAGCGCAGCGAGCCGCGCGACCTTGACCTCCTCCTCCGGCGTGGCCTTCCCCTTCTTGACGACCGTGTTGTAGATGTCGTGCGAGAGCGACGCGCTCGCCGTGATCGTCAGGCCGGCGACGACCGCGAGGATCGTCGCGAAGGCCACCGCGGAGATGATGCCGAGCAGGATCTCCCCACCGAGCTCGAACGCGAGGAGTGGGGCAGCCGAGTTGACGCCACCGGGTGCGTTCTTGATCTCCTTGGCGCCCACGAGCTCTGCCGCCCCGAAGCCGAGCACGAGGGTGAAGAGGTAGAAGATGCCGATGAGCCAGATCGCCCAGACCACCGAGCGCCGGGCCTCGCGGGAGGTCGGCACCGTGTAGAAGCGCATGAGCACGTGCGGCAGACCTGCCGTGCCGAGCACGAGGGCCATCGAGAGCGAGATGAAGTCGACGGGGTTCTTGTACTGCAGTCCCGGCTGGAGCAGGTCCTTGCCGCCCGCTTCCTGCGAGGCCGTCGTGGCCTCGCCGAGCAGGGTCGAGAGGCTGAAGCCGAACTTGCCGAGCACCCAGACCGTCATGATCGCGGCGCCGATGATGAGCAGCACGGCCTTGATGATCTGCACCCAGGTCGTGCCCTTCATGCCGCCGTAGATGACGTAGAAGATCATCAGGATGCCGACGACGACGATGACGAGCCGCTGGCCCAGCGCTCCCTCGATGCCGAGCAGGAGGGCCACGAGACCACCGGCACCGGCCATCTGGGCGAGCAGGTAGAAGAACGAGACGACGAGCGTCGAGATCGCTGCCGCGATGCGCACCGGACGCTGCCGCAGCCGGAAGCTGAGCACGTCGGCCATCGTGTACTTGCCGACGTTGCGGAGCAGCTCGGCGACGAGGAGCAGGGCGACGAGCCAGGCGACGAGGAAGCCGATGGAGTAGAGGAACCCGTCGTAGCCGTTGATGGCGATGGCGCCCGCGATGCCGAGGAACGAGGCCGCCGAGAGGTAGTCACCGGCGATGGCGATGCCGTTCTGGCGACCCGTGAAGGCCCGTCCGCCGGCGTAGTACTCAGCCGCACTGCGGTTGTTGCGCGAGGCCCGGATGACGATCGCGAGGGTGACGACGACGAAGAGGGCGAAGATGCCGATGTTGATCGCCGGGTTGCCCACCGTCGTCGCTGCCGGCGCGACCGCTGGGACGAGCGACGGGGCCGACGCGAGGAGCGCGCTCACTTCTGTCCTCCCATCTTCCGGGCGAGGGCTTCGGCCTCGGGGTCGAACACGCGGTCGGCCCAGCGGGCGTAGATCATCGTGATGGCGAAGGTGGAGACGAACTGGAGGAGCCCGAGGATCAGGCCCCATGTGATGTTGCCGGCGACCCGCGTCCCCATGAAGTCCTTGGCGAAGACGGACAGCAGGACGTAGAGGAAGTACCACGCGAGGAACAGCGCGGTCAGCGGGAACACGAACTTGCGGAACTTGCTGCGCAGCTGGTCGAACTCGGGCGAGTTCTGCATGACGACGTTGGGATCGTCGACCACGCGTTCTGGAGCCTCTTTGCTCACTGGGCCACCTCCGGGGCGGTTGGTCGCTGCCGGTCACACGGCCGGCGAGAGCAAAGGTAGGAGTTCGCGCGGCTGCCCGGCAGGGACACCGGGCCCGGCATCGCTCAGTGGCGCCGACCGCTCGCCGTGCGTGGCCTCAGTCGCGACGAGCGGTCTGCTGGGAGCGACGAGCGGTCACGTCCGTGCTGCCGTATGCCGCGTGTTGCGGGCCGCCGCCAGTGCCCTCCGTCGTGGTTGCCGGCGGGGCCGTCGGGGCCGTCGGGGCCGTCGGCGACGTTGTCGCCGGGGGGCGGCGGTCCCACCGTTCGGGATGGAACGAGCCCCGGTTGAGGTCGATGTGCTCGGGTGCGTGCAACCGCACCATCGTCTGCGCGACGTGTTCGGGCGTGCTCGCGCGGGTGGCGATCGACACGAGCACCATGGTGGCGAACGACAACGGGACGCTGACGGCCGCCGGCTGCGTCATGATCACGCCGAACCAGCCGCCCGTCGCGATGCCGAACGTCGTCGACACGACGGCCCCCATCGCCAGGCCACCCCCCACGACGAGGCCGGCGATGGCGCCCCGCGCCGTGAGGCCCCTCCACCAGATGCCGAGCAGCAGCATCGGGCAGAACGTCGATGCGGCCACCGCGAAAGTCAGCTCGACCGCGTGGGCCACGGGGACGCCCGCCGACACGACCGTGAGGACGAGCGAGACCGCGACGACGGCGACCGTCGAGAGCCGGAAGGAGCGGATGCCCTGTCGGCGTCCGGCTCCCCACCGCACGAGGTCCTGGCTCACGACGCCCGCCACCGAGACCACGAGCCCGGTCGACGTCGAGAGGAACGCTGCGAAGGCGCCGGCGGCGAGCAGCGCCGTGAGGCCCTCGGCGACCGGCCCGTCGAAGAGCCGGCTCGGCAGCTCGAGCACGACCGAGTCGGCGCGGCCCGCGGCGACGAGGTCCGAGGCGACGTACCGACCGATGACGCCGTACGCCACGGGCAGCAGGTAGAAGGCCGAGAGCAGGACGAGCACTGCCAGCGTCGCTCGTCGTGCGGCCCGGCCGTCCCGGTTGGTGTAGAAGCGCACGACGACATGGGGCAGGCCCATCGTGCCGAAGAAGGTGGCCAGCACGAGCGAGTACGTCAGGTAGAGGGCATGGTCGCCGCGCAGCGGCTCGACCCAGTCGGCGACGAGGACGGCGCCGACGTTCGGGTCCGCGCTCCGGTCCCCGAGCGCGCCGAGGAGGAAGAAGAGCGGCGTCAACAGGGCCAGCAGCTTGAGCCAGTAGTGGAACGCCTGCACCAGGGTGACGCTCCGCATGCCGCCGGGGAGGACGTTGAGGCACACGACGACCGCGACGGCCAGCTGACCCACCCACGACGGCGCCCCGGTGAGCGTGCGCAGGGTCAGTCCGGCGCCCTGGAACTGCGGGATGAGGTAGAGCAGCCCGATCGCGACCACGAGCAGGCTCGAGGCTCGCCGGGCCACGACGGACTCGAGGCGCAGCTGGGCGAAGTCCGGAAGCGTGTAGGCGCCCGATCGCCGCAGCGGCGCGGCGACGAAGACGAGCAGCACGAGATAGCCCGCGGTCCAGCCCACCGGGAGCCACAGCATGTCCACGCCGCGGGCCAGGACGAGACCCGCGACCCCGAGGAACGATGCGGCAGAGAGGTATTCGCCACTGATGGCCGATGCGTTGAGCACCGGGCTCACGCCGCGCGACGCGACGTAGAAGTCGCTCATCGTGCGCGAGAGCCGCAGCCCGAAGGCGCCCACGGCGAGGGACGCGAGCGACACCAGGATGACGGCGACGATGCTGGCCGTGTTGCTCACCGGTCGCGCACCCCGCTCACCTGCCGTCGAGCAGGTCGCTGAAGTCGTCCTCGTTGCGCTCGGACTGGCGCACGTAGAACCACCCCAGGGCGATGATCTCCGTGAAGGCGACAGCAGTGAGCAGGACCCAGGGCAGAGGCACACCGAGCACGTCGACCCCGGCGATGCCGGGGACGGCCCGGAAGACCAGCGGCAGCAGCCCCAGCGTCGCCGCCAGGACGAGCAGGACCGCGAGGGCCAGACGGAGCTGGCTGCGCATGAGCGAGGTGATGTAGACCTCCCCGAGACGCGTCTGCTCGTCGATCTCGGAGGCGATGGAGACGTTCCGGGTGCGCGCGGCGGACGTGCGGGGGCTCGTGACCCGGACCCGGGCGCGACTGCGCGACGCCCCCGGCGCTTCAGGGGCCGTCATGAGCCACCGCGTCCGAGCGGTTGGGCACGTCGGACGAGGAGGTCGCGGAGCGCGCGTGTGTGACGGCGGCTCACGACGAGCTCGTGGCCGCCGACCACGACCGTCGTGCGCCCGCCCTCGGTGCGCCACTCGGTGATGTGGCCCAGCGCGACGAGCGAGGACCGGTGGATGCGCACGAACCCCGCGTCATGCCACTGGTCGGCGAGGGTGGTCAGCGGAACGCGCACGAGGTGGCTCTCGGTGGCCGTGTGGAGCCGGGCATAGTCACCCTGCGCCTCGACGAAGAGCACGTCCGAACGCGGCACGAGCCGGCTCACCCCCGCGAGCTCGACGACGATGCTCTCGTCTGCCGGTGACGCAGCGCGCTCGCGACCGTGGAGCTGGCGCACGACGCGGCGCACGGCCTGGTCGAGCCGCTCGTCGCGCACCGGCTTGAGGACGTAGTCGACGACGTTGAGCTCGAAGGCGTCCACGGCGTGCTGCTCGTGCGCCGTGACGAAGACGACCGGTGGCTGCGTGGTGAACCGCGACAACACACGGGCGAGGTCGAGGCCGCTCAGGCCCGGCATCTGCACGTCCATGAAGATCGCATCGACCTGCTCCTCGTGGAGCACCCGAAGTGCCGCCTCCCCCGACCGGGCCGGCACGACCTGGCTGATGCACTCGTGACGGCCGAGCATCCAAGCCAGCTCGTCGAGAGCGGGGGCCTCGTCGTCGACGGCGAGCACGCGCAACAGTGGTGTCACGTCGCCGGCTGCAGCTGAACCACCTTGCGCCTCAGTGCTGTTCGCAAAGCCGATCACACGTGCACCCCCGGCCGGAACTTGGGCAGTCGCACGACGACCTTCGTGCCGGCGCCCGGAGCGGTCTCGACGACCAGGCCGTAGTCGTCGCCGAAGGCCGTGCGCAGTCGCTCGTCCACGTTGGCCAGTCCCACCGACTCACTGCTCGGGTCACCGGCCAGCACCTGTCGCACCCGTTCGGGGTCCTCCCCCACGCCGTTGTCCTCGATCGTCACGACGCAGTCGTGGTCGGCGTCCTGGGCCAGGATGCTGATCTCGCCGTGCCCCTCGCGGCCCTCGATGCCGTGCTGGACGGCATTCTCGACGAGCGGCTGGAGGCACAGGAACGGCACGACGACCGGAAGCACCTCCGGAGCCACCCGCACCGTCACGGTGAGGCGGTCGCCGAAGCGCGCCTTCTCGATGACGAGATAGGCCTCGATGGAACGCAGCTCCTCGGCGAGCGTCGTGAACTCGCCGTGCCGCCGGAAGGAGTAGCGCGTGAACTCGGCGAGGTCGAGGAGAAGCTCGCGGGCCCGTTCGGGGTCTGTGCGGGTGAAGGACGCGATCGCCGTGAGCGAGTTGTAGATGAAGTGCGGACTGATCTGTGCGCGAAGGGCCCGGACCTCCGCCTCCATGAGGCGGGTGCGCGAGGCGTCGAGTTCCGCGAGATCGAGCTGTCCGGAGACCCAGCGGGCCACCTCGTTCGTGGCCCGGACGAGCCCGGCCGAGGCCCGGTCGGTGAAGACCTGCAGGGTGCCGACGACCTTCTCGTCCACGTCGAGGGGGGCGACGATGGCCTGTCGCACCACGCACGACGGCTCGTCGCACGCGAGGACGGCGCCGTCGACGACGGTGGTGCGTCCGTGGGCGAGGGTGCCGGCCGAGATCACCGCTGGTTGGTGGGCGTGGTGCGAACGACCACCGTCCCACGCGAGCAGACCGGTGGTGTCGGTCATCGCCACGGCGGTCGCTCCGAGGAG
>NZ_JBFULD010000064.1:0-15000 GCF_056400505.1 Terrabacter sp. P5_B1 | reverse complement strand
CGTGGTGTCCCCGGCCCCTTCGGTCGGTCGAGCGGTCAGCGGTTCGTCCCGGTCAGCGCTCCGTGCCGGACAGCCCGGCGTCGGGGTAGACCTGGTCGTCGGGCACCGGCGGACCGGCCACGATGTTGACCCCGAGCGCCTCGTCGAGGGCAGCGCCCTCGGGAAGCTCCGGCAGGTCGTCGGCGGGACGGTGCGCGGCGTCCGGGTGGGCCATGTCGGAGAAGGTGAACTTCTCCTCCTTGCCCTCGCCCTCCGTGTCGATCTTGATGTACTGGCCGGAGGTGAACTCCGCGAAGAGGATCTTCTCCGACAGGGCGTCCTCGATCTCGCGCTGGATGGTGCGGCGCAGCGGGCGCGCACCGAGCACGGGGTCGTAGCCCTTCTTGGCCAGCAGGTCCTTGGCCGCGGGCGTGAGCTCGATGCCCATGTCCTTGTCCTTGAGCCGCTTGTCGAGCTTGGCGATCTCGAGGTCGACGATCTGCGTGATCTCCGCGCGGTTGAGGTGCGGGAACACGATGGTGTCGTCGACGCGGTTGAGGAACTCGGGCCGGAAGTGCTGCTTGAGCTCGTCGGTGACCTTGGCCTTCATCCGCTCGTAGTCCGACAGGGTGTCAGGGCCGGCGGAGAAGCCGAGGGAGGTCTTGGAGATGTCCCTCGTGCCGAGGTTGGTCGTCATGATGATGACGGTGTTCTTGAAGTCGACCATCCGACCCTGGGAGTCGGTGAGGCGGCCGTCCTCGAGCACCTGCAGCAGCGAGTTGAAGATCTCCGGGTGGGCCTTCTCGACCTCGTCGAAGAGCACGACGGAGAACGGCTTGCGGCGCACCTTCTCGGTGAGCTGTCCGCCCTCCTCGTAACCGACGTAGCCGGGAGGCGAGCCGAAGAGCCGGCTCACCGTGTGCTTCTCGGAGTACTCGGACATGTCGAGCTGGATCAGCGCGTCCTCGCTGCCGAAGAGGAACTCGGCGAGGGTCTTGGCGAGCTCGGTCTTACCGACGCCGGTGGGGCCGGCGAAGATGAACGAGCCACCGGGACGACGGGGGTCCTTGAGGCCGGCGCGCGTGCGACGGATCGCCTGCGAGAGGGCCTTGACGGCGTCGTTCATGCCGACGATCCGCTTGTGCAGCTCGTCCTCCATGTGGAGCAGGCGGCTGCTCTCCTCCTCGGTCAGCTTGAACACCGGGATGCCGGTGCTGGCCGCGAGGACCTCGGCGATGAGCTCCTCGTCGACCTCGGCCACGATGTCCATGTCGCCCGACTTCCACTGGGCCTCACGGGCGGCCTTCTCCTGGCGCAGGCGCTTCTCGTCGTCGCGGACGCGGGCCGCGCGCTCGAAGTCCTGCCCGTCGATGGCCGACTCCTTCTCGCGCACGAGGGCGGCGATCTTCTCGTCGAACTCCCGCAGGTCCGGCGGGGCCGTCATCCGGCGGATGCGCAGTCGCGCGCCGGCCTCGTCGATGAGGTCGATCGCCTTGTCGGGCAGGAAGCGGTCGTTGACGTAGCGGTCGGCCATGTTCGCCGCCGCGACGAGCGCCGAGTCGGTGATCGTCACGCGGTGGTGGGCCTCGTAGCGGTCACGCAGCCCCTTGAGGATCTCGATCGTGTGCGGGAGCGTCGGCTCCATCACCTGGATCGGCTGGAAGCGCCGCTCGAGGGCGGAGTCCTTCTCGATGTGCTTGCGGTACTCGTCGAGCGTCGTCGCGCCGATCGTCTGCAGCTCACCACGGGCGAGCATCGGCTTGAGGATCGAGGCGGCGTCGATGGCGCCCTCGGCGGCACCCGCACCGACGAGCGTGTGGATCTCGTCGATGAAGATGATGATGTCGCCGCGGGTGCGGATCTCCTTGAGGACCTTCTTCAGCCGCTCCTCGAAGTCGCCGCGGTAGCGGCTGCCGGCCACGAGCGAGCCGAGGTCGAGGGTGTAGAGCTGCTTGTCCTTGAGCGTCTCGGGCACCTCGCCCTTGACGATGTCCTGGGCGAGGCCCTCGACGACGGCGGTCTTGCCGACGCCGGGCTCGCCGATGAGGACGGGGTTGTTCTTCGTGCGGCGGGACAGCACCTGCATGACCCGCTCGATCTCTTTCTCACGTCCGATGACCGGGTCGAGCTTGCCCTCGCGGGCAGCCTGCGTGAGGTTGCGACCGAACTGGTCGAGCACGAGGGAGCCCGCGGGCGTGCCCTCGGTCTGGCCGGGGCCGACGCCGGCGCCGGCCTTCTCGCCGCTCTGGCCACCCTGGTAGCCGGAGAGCAGCTGGATGACCTGCTGGCGGACCTTGTTCAGCTCCGCGCCGAGCTTGACGAGGACCTGGGCGGCGACGCCCTCGCCCTCGCGGATCAGGCCGAGCAGGATGTGCTCAGTGCCGATGTAGCTGTGGCCGAGCTGGAGTGCCTCGCGCAGCGAGTACTCGAGAACCTTCTTCGCGCGGGGCGTGAAGGGGATGTGGCCGGTCGGGGCCTGCTGCCCCTGGCCGATGATCTCCTGGACCTGGGCCCGGACCGCTTCGAGCGAGATGTCGAGCGATTCGAGGGCCTTCGCGGCGACGCCTTCGCCTTCGTGGATCAGACCCAGGAGGATGTGCTCGGTCCCGATGTAGTTGTGGTTGAGCAGGCGTGCTTCCTCCTGCGCGAGGACAACCACCCTTCGGGCCCTGTCGGTGAACCGTTCGAACATGTTCTTCTCCTGACTGATCGAGAGACATCTCGATGCTATCCGTGCCCGCTGTGGACGAGCACACCCCGACCAACGCGAGGCATGCGTGTCCTGTTCCCCATCCTGAGCGTGATCGGCTCAGGTTCCGCCTCTGTTCGCCGTGAGCGGACAGGCAGGCTCGTCGCCCGCCGTTCTCGTGCGTATGCCGTGACGTACCCGCCGCGCATCCGTGGCCACCGCGCGCACCCCCTCGCCGGGTTTCTCCGCCCGGGCGGAGTGTGGTGGTGGTGAGACCGGTTTCGGCCGTCGTTCGAGCTCGCGGGCTGGTACGTCAACGTCGCTGCCGCCGAGGCGCCCCGTCTCGTCGCCGCCACGGTTCGTCTCGCCGCTGCGTCCGGGGTCCCGCTCTCGCTCAAGTGCCCCGCCCGCGCGGGTGGCTTCGACCGGCGCGACGCCCTCGTGGTCTACGTCCCGCGGGCAGACGCGGAGCGCCTCGAGGCGGACCTCCCCGGCTGGCTGGATGAGGTCTCGGGAGTGCTCACGGCGGACGAACCGCCCCTCACCAGGCGACTGCACCCCGGCGTGGGTGCGGCCCAGGACCCGGGCGGTGGGGTCAGCTACGGCCAGCTCTGGTGCGCCCAGGTCGCGGCGGCGGTGGGCCGAGCCTTCGAGGCGACCGGAGGAGACCCGGTGCGTGCTCAGCGTCTGGTCGTCGGCGACGGGGTGGCGCTGCTCGCTGACGTCGGCATCCGCGCCGAGCGTCCCGAGGAGGTGGCGGCATGACCGCGGTGGCCGCATCGGTGCTGCCCGCTCGAGGACGCCCGGCGACGGGCCGGACTCCGAGTTCGCCCGCACGGCGAGAGTGCTCGCCGCCCGCCTCATCTCCCTGGCTCGAGTCGACGGGCAGCACGAACCGAGGTGGTCCGGGGACGACGTCGACCCACGATCGGCGCCCGACCTCAGCTCGCCGCCGATGCTCGTCCACGGGCCCCTCGACGACGGGCTGCTCACCGGGAGGGCGGGGATCGCCGTGGCGCTCTCGGCAGCCTCGCGCCTGCCGGGGGCACCTGCGGATTGGGCGCACCTCGCCGTCCGCGCGGCAGCCGCCTCCGTGCGCCGCTCCCGGTCGGACCTCACCGCCCACGTCCCTCCCGCAGGTGGGATCGGTTGGGACAGCGGCGCCCTCGGGACTGCGCGTGCCGCCACGGTCGTGGCCGGGGCACACGGCGCACCTGGTCTGGCGGCGGCGTCGCGCCACCTCGCAGGACTCGCGGTCCGGCGCGTCGTCGACCGCCCGGACGAGCTGCCCCCGTTCGCCGACCTCATGGGTGGTCTCGCGGGCGCCCTCGCCGGGGTCCTGTCCGTGCCGCTCKACGAGGAAGACGAGGCCGTTCGCGCGGACGCCGTGACGCTGCTCGTCAAGCGGATCGCCGACCTCGCCGTCGCCGGGCCGATCGGTCACCGGTGGCCGATGGCCGGCGCCGACCACAGCGTCGTCGGCCTCGCCCACGGCGGCAGCGGGGTCGCGCTCGCCCTGACCGCGGCGGCCCAGCACCTGGCCGCGTCCGCCATCGGCGCGACCGTGTCGAGCCCGTCGACGTATGCCGTCGCGCTGGCCTCCGAGGCCATGCTCTGGGAGGAGTCCCTCCAAGCCGCCGGAGCCGGGGGTTGGCCGGACCTGCGGCTGGCCGAACCGGTGCCGGGTCTCGCCTGGTGCCACGGAGCCCCCGGGGTCGGCGTGTCCGCCGCCCTGCGGCACTCGCTCCTCGCCGCGGCCGGTCAGGGTTCCCGCGATGCCGCGGCCGCGCACGTCGCGTTCGCCCGGGCGCGAGCCGCGAGTGTCGCCCACCGGCCTGTGGGGGTGCAGGCCTTCGACGGGTCGGTATGTCACGGACTCGCCGGGGTCGTCGAGATGCACCTGCTCGCCGCCGCGACGTGGCCGGCGGCGACCCGCGAGCACGTCGCCTCGGCCCGGGCGCTGGCCACCCACCTGACTCGCGCAGGTCAGGTGGGGCACCCGACCTGGCTCTGCGGCATACGCGGTGGTGGGCGCAGTCCCAATCTCCTCGTCGGGATCGGGGGAGTCGCCCTGACCCTCGCGCGGTGTCACGACCTCTCGGTGGGTCCCTCGGCGGCGGACCCCTTCCTCGGCGCGGTCACGCCGCGCGGACGTTCACGTGCGGCCTGAGCCGGGGCCGACTAGGAGGTCGAGCTCCAGCCGACGGAAAGGTCCGGAGGGCCTGCCGAGCCGGGCGCCGGGGACCCTGGCTCGGTTGGCTGGGTGTGGCTCAGAGTGTCGATCTCAGCCACGGAGACGCCTTCGATGGAGCGGGCGTCGTGGACGAAGGACTCGACAGCGTCGTCGTCGACCTCGGCAACGGCCACCCCGGGCAGCTCCGGAGCGGGTGCCCGGACCGTCACCGGGCCGAGCTCGCGCAGGGCGCGGACGACGTGCTCGGGGTCGGACTCTCCGGACAACGTCACAAGCACACGGGTCGCCATCCCGTCATTGTCGATCCAACGTGCGAGGCGCCACAACGCCCCGCCCCCACAACCCCGCCCGGGCGGAGTTGTGGGGGTCCGGCGGGTCGGATCTGTGGTTCAGGTCCGCCCCGGCGGAGTTGTCGTGGCGGTGGGGTCAGGGGGAGGGGTGGGCGTGGGCGTAGCGGCGGTGCAGGTCGCGGACCTCGTCCTCGAGCTGAGGGGCCGGGCCGTCCACGACCGCGCCCGGCACCACCTCGCGGATCGAGAGCGGCGCGACCGGTGAGGCGGGCGCACCCCAAGCTGACCGCCACGCGCCCAGCTGGGCCGAGCTGACGGCATACACGATCCGACCGAGCCCCACCCAGCCGTGCGCGGCCGAGCACATCGGGCAGTGCTCGCCCGAGGTGTAGACCGTTGCGACCGCGCGCTCGGGCTCCGTCAGGTGCGCGCCGGCCCAGCGGGCGATGGCGAGCTCGGGGTGCTGGGTCGCGTCGAGCGCGACGACGTGGTTGTGGTCCTCGAAGAGCACCTCGCCGTTCCCCGAGACGAGCACGGAGCCGAACGGCTCGTCGCCCCGCTCGAGCGCGAGGCGGGCGAGCTCGACGGCCCGTCGCAGGTGGCCGACGTCGGCGGCCCCGAGGCTCACTCGACCCTCCCGGTGACGAGCGCGAAGCTGACGAAGGCGCCCCCGTCGGCCTCGAGCATGCCCTGCACGGGCGAGGTGGGCTGTCCCTTGAGCTCCATGACAGCGCGCTCCCACAGCAGCCAGTTGGCGCACGCGTCCGTCTGGTTGCGGGCCGTCACGGCCAGGAACGCTCGGCTGAACTCCCACTGGCTGCGCAGCCACTCGGCGGTGTGCCACGCGGCCGACTCCGCTCCGACGACGCGGTCGATGTGCTCGGGGATCTCGCCGAGCTCGCGCACCTCGGTGGTCAGGGCGGGCGTCGCGACGCCGAGCTGGCCGCCGGGCTTGAGGAACGTGGCGAGGTAGGGCGGGTAGTGGTCGCCGGTGCCGAAGTACTCCCACGCGTCGATGCTGACGATGGCGTCGAACGAGCCCCGGCCGAAGGGCAGCGCGTGAGCGTCGACCCGCATCGGCAGGACCTGGTCGTCCACCCCCTCCTTGCGGAAGACACCCGCGGCGGCGGTCGGGTCCACCCACAGGTCGGCGGCGATGACGTGCACGCCGTACTCCCGGGCGAGGAAGACCGACGTCGCGCCGAGACCCGAGCCGAGGTCGAGCACGCGCATGCCGGGGCGCAGGTCGAGGTCCGCGGCGAGGTCCTCGAGCAGCCACAGCGGGTGCGGGCCCATGTCGAGGTCGACGAGCCACTTGGCGTCGTACTTCGAGGACTTGGGGAAGGCGTCGCGGATCAGGTGGTCGAGGGCGGGCATGCCCCGATCCTCCGGGACGAGCCCGTGTGCCGTCGACCCCGTCCCACGGGACGGTGGGCTCCGCGGCAGTGCGCTACCCGACGCGCACCAGACGGTCCGGGGTGAGGTCGGCGAGCGACGTGCACCCGGAGAGCGCCAGCTGGAGGTCGAGCTCCGCGCGGAGGTTGCGCAGCACCTCGGACACGCCCTCGGCCCCGGCGAGGGCGAGTCCGTAGACGTGCGGCCGACCGATGCCGACAGCCGTCGCACCCAGCGCGAGCGCGATGAAGACGTCTGCCCCGCAACGGATCCCGCTGTCGAAGATGACCGGCGCGCTGGACCCCGCCCCGCGAACCGCCTCGACGACGCCGGGAAGGGCGTCGAGCGCCGCGATCGACCGGTCGACCTGACGACCGCCGTGGTTCGAGACGTAGACCCCGTCGACGCCGGCGTCGACGGCCCGGCGCGCGTCCTCGGGGTGCAGGATCCCCTTGAGCACGATCGGCAGGCTCGTCAGGGAGCGCAGCCGCGGCAGGTCCGTCCAGGTCAGCGACGGCCTGCTGAAGACGTCGAGGAACGTCTCGACCGCCGCGCGCGGCTCGGGCGCGGTGAGGTTGCGGCGCGTGTCGCCCGGGTGGTTGCGCGACATCGACAGCAGGGTCGCGACCGCGGCCGGGGTGGGACGGGGGCGTGTCGTCGGCACGGCGACCCTCGCACTCGCGACGCGCTCGGCGACGAGCCGCCGGAAGACGGGGTCCGACGTGTACTGGGCGATGCCCKCGCCGCGGGCGAACGGCAGGTGCCCGAGGTCGAGGTCGCGTGGGCGCCAGCCGAGGTATGCCGTGTCGAGCGTGACGACGAGGGCGTCGCTGCCGCACGCCTCGGCCCGCGAGACGAGGCTCTCGACGAGGTCGTCGTTGCTGCTCCAGTAGAGCTGGTACCAGTGCCCCGAGCCACCCAGCGTGCGGGCGACCTCCTCCATCGGTACCGAGGCCTGGGTGCTGAGGATCTGGGTGACGGCCTGCTCGCGGGCACCCCGCGCCACGGCGAGGTCGGCCTCGTCGTCTGCCATCGACAGCACGCCGACCGGCGCGACGAGGAGCGGACTCTCGTGCCGGCGGCCGAAGAGCTCGACGGACGTGTCGCGCTCGGTCGTGTCGACGAGCATCCGTGGCACGACCCGCCACCGGGAGAACGCCGTCACGTTGGCCCGCGCGCTCGCCTCGGAACCGGCAGAGCCTGCGACGTAGGCGAATCCACGCTTGGACATGACCTTGCGGGCTGCCGCGTCGAGCTGCGTGGCGTCCGTCGGCACTGCCGGTCGGCGGCCGAAGGCCCCCGCCCGGTAGATGGCGGACTGCACGGTCCGGCCGATGCTCTCGGGCGGCATACGAGCTCCTCTGGTCGCGCGAAGCCCGTCCGTGGCGGTGCGGTCGGGTGCTGCGCACATCCTGCTACGCGGCCCGGCCGGCCATCACCAGGTGACGGAGATCGTGTCGCGCCACCAGCGCTCGAGCTCGTCGGCCGGCTCGGCGGCGCTGCGGCTCCACAGGCGGAGGTAGAGGTCGACCGGGTCGCCGGTGAGGGCGTGGTCGGCGCCGGCGGCCTCGGAGGAGGCAGGTCCGACCCGCCGGGTGGAGATCGGCCGACCCGGCGCCAGGTCCACGAGCCAGGCGACGTCCGCACGGTCGGGGCGCACGAGCAGCCGGGTGGGGGAGTCGGGCGACGCGCCCTTCCTCCGGCGGGTGACGAAACCGACGAGCAGCTCGTCGATGCCGTCGAGCGCCACGGCCGGCTTGATCCAGGTCTCGTCGGCGCGCGCCGGCCGCCCGAGCCTGGCCCCGAGCGCGTCGACGGCGTGGATCGTCGTCTCGTGGCACTGCCGTCGGACCCAGAACAGACGCGGCGCGGGTGCGTCCTTGAGGAAGACGAGCGCGTCCAGGTCCTCCGGCGCGTCGACAATCGCCTGCAGGAGCGCGGTCGCGCCTTCGTCGAACCAGCCGAGGACGTCGGGCGACTCGCGCCCCTCGCGCTCGAGCTGTTGGGGCGGCTCGATCGGCTCTCCGCGCAGGTGGCCCGCGGCCCAGCGGTGCACCATTCCCTGGTGGGCGACGAGGTCGAGCACCGTCCAGTCGGGGCAGGTGGGGACCGGAGCGTCCAGCCCGGCAGCCATCGCGTTGGCTCGCAGCACCGTCGACGCCGCCCCGAGGGCCTCGCCGAGGGCGTCAAGCGTCAGGCCCAGTGGTCCGGGGGTCGCCATGGCAGCGAGTCTGCCCCATCCTCGGGTCGGCGGTAGATTTGCCCGGCGAGACGGTCACCACCGTCCGCCGCCGTCACCCGAGCGACATCCCGAGCACCACCCGGAGGCCCCCGTGGACGCCAGCGACCTGCTGCGCAACTCGCTCCTGCAGCTGTCCAAGCAGGAGAAGATCCGAGACGTCATCGAGAAGGCGCCGGTGTCGCGCTCGGTCGTCAGACGCTTCGTGCCCGGCGCGGAGCGCGCCGACGTCGTCGGGGCCGCGTCCGAGATCTCCGCGTCCGGTCGACTGTCGACGATCGACTACCTCGGCGAGGACACGACCGACCTCGCGCAGGCGGAGCACACCCGGGACGCCTACATGTCCCTGCTGACGGCGCTGCGCGACCAGGGCCTCACCGAGGGCGGCGCCGTCGAGGTGTCGCTCAAGCTCAGCGCCCTCGGCCAGGCGCTGCCCGGAGACGGCAACAAGATCGCGCTCGACCACGCGCGGGAGATCTGCGAGGTGGCGAAGCAGGCCGGCACGACGGTGACCCTCGACATGGAGGACCACACGACGACGGACCTCACCCTCGATGCCCTGCGCGAGCTGCGGGCCGACTTCCCGACGGTCGGCGCCGTGCTCCAGGCCTACCTCTACCGCACCGAGGCCGACTGCCGTGACCTCGCGCACGCCGGCTCGCGCGTGCGCCTGTGCAAGGGCGCCTACAAGGAGCCGGAGTCGGTGGCCTTCCAGGCCGGCGCCGAGGTCGACAAGTCCTACGTGCGCTGCCTCAAGGTCCTCATGCAGGGTGCGGGCTACCCGATGGTCGCCTCGCACGACCCCCGCCTCATCGAGATCGCGGGCGCGCTCGCGGGTCAGGCCGGCCGCGACCCGAGGTCGTTCGAGTACCAGATGCTCTACGGCATCCGGCCCGAGGAGCAGAAGCGGATCGCCGACCGCGGCGACCAGATGCGGGTCTACATCCCCTACGGGCAGGAGTGGTACGGCTACCTCATGCGCCGGATGGCCGAGAAGCCGGCCAACGTCATGTTCTTCCTGCGCGGCGTCGCCACCAAGAGCTGAGCAGGGAGGCACGATGACGACGACGGCGATCTTCGGCGCGGGGGTCATGGGCGAGACCCTCGTCTCGGGCCTCATCCGGTCGGGCCGCACGCCCGACGACCTCGTCGTCACCGGCCGCACCCCCGACAAGGTCAACGCGCTCGCGGAGCGCCACGGCGTCCGCGTCATGGCGAATGCCGACGCGGCCGACGTCGCCGACAGCCTCGTGCTGTGCGTCAAGCCACAGGACATGGCTGCGCTCCTCGAGGAGATCCACGACCACGTGGTGCCCGGCAACGCCGTCGTGTCGCTCGCCGCCGGCATCACGACCGAGTACCTCGAGTCGCGGCTGCCCGCGGGCACGTCGGTCATCCGGGTCATGCCCAACACGCCGGCCCTCGTCGACCAGGGCATGGCCGGCATCTCACCCGGCAGCCACTGCACCGACGACCACCTCGCCGAGGCCGAGGCGCTGCTCAGCTCGTGCGGCAAGGTCGTGCGGCTGCCCGAGAAGCACCTCGATGCCGTCACCGCGATCTCCGGCAGCGGTCCGGCCTACATCTTCTACGTCGTCGAGGCGATGATCGAGGCCGGTGTCGTGCTGGGGCTGCCCCGCGCCACGGCCACGGAGCTCGTCGTCCAGACCCTCTACGGTGCGGCGACGATGCTCAAGGAGACGAAGGAGCACCCGACGGTGCTGCGCGAGCAGGTGAGCTCACCCGGCGGCACGACCGTCGCCGCCCTGCGCCAGCTCGACGACCACAAGGTGCGCGCCGCCTTCGTCACGGCCATCGAGGCCGCCGCCGCGCGGTCCAGGGAACTGGCGTCCGGGCAGGTCTGAGGGCACTGTGGGGGAATGGCCGAACCGCACCGCGCCCTGCACCTGCACCCGGTCTCGCCCGATGACTGGGAGTGGCACCGCGACGTCCGTCTCGCGATGCTGCAGGACGCGCCGGACGCGTTCTGGTTCACCTATGCGGACGAGGCCGTCTATGACGAGGCCGACTGGCGCGAACGGATCGAAGGGGCCTGGCTCGTGCAGGCGCGGGACTCCGACGGGGTCCTCGGCAGCGCCGGGCTCGGCTCGCACTGGGAGCCCGAGCGCGCAACCACGGCAACGCTCTTCGGCATGTACGTCGCCCCACGGGCACGCGGTCGGGGGGTGGGCGAGGCGCTCGTCCGCGCGGTCCTCCACGAGGCGCGTCGGCTCGGCAAGTCCGAGGTCGTGCTCGAGGTGACCAGCTCCAACACGGCGGCCGAGGCGTTGTATGCGCGGTGCGGGTTCGTGCGCACCGGTGCCGTCCACGACCACCCACGGCGTCCCGACCTGCGCGAGATCGAGATGACGTACCGCTTCTGATTCACGCGCTCGGGCAGCGCCCCCGCGATGCACCGAACGTTCATTGGCCCGCGGGTGCGGTCCGAGCGCCTGTCGTGCGAAGGTGGACCCCATGACCGACATCACCGTGCGTCCCCTCGGCGAGGACGACTGGGAGGACTACCGCTCCGTCCGTCTCGCTGCACTGCGTGAGTCGCCCGAGGCGTTCGTGGCCACGGTCGAGGAGGAAGAGGCCTACGACGAGGACTTCTGGCGCGAACGCATGCTTCGCTCCGCGCGACTCGTGGCCGAGCGCGACGGCCGCGCGGTCGGCGTGGTCAGCGTCGGTACCGCCACCGGGAACGAGGAGACGGCCGGGGAGCTCTTCGGCCTCTGGGTGCGCCCGGAGGCACGCGGCTCGGGCGTCGCCACGCGTCTCGTCAAGGACGGGGCCTCGCTCGCGGCGCAGCGCGGCCACTCCCACCTCGTCTACTGGGTCGGCACGGAGAACGGCCGCGCGGTCGCCTTCGCGAGCGGCATGGGTTTCCGCCCGACCGACTACCGTCGTCCGATGGGCGTCGTCAGCGAGGAGGACGGCGAGGAGGAGATCGCCATGGTCCTGCCGCTCGGCTCCGACAACGGGCCGCGGTTTCGCCTCTGAGCGTCAGGGACGCGCGGCGAAGCGTTCGATGAGCTCGACGGGCCCACTGACGATGAGCATGTGGTGCGCCGAGATCTTCGTCTGCGGCACGGCATAGGTGAAGTCCTCGCCCGGCGCCTTGACGCCGACGACCGTGACGCCGTACTTGCGTCGGATCGAGCTCTGCTCGAGCGTGAAACCGACCGTCTCTGACGGCGGCTTCAGCTTGACGATGGCAAAGCCGTCGTCGAACTCGATGTAGTCGAGCAGCTTGCCGTTGACGAGGTGGGCCACGCGGCGGCCGGAGTCGGCCTCCGGCGAGATGACGTGGTGGACGCCGATGCGGTCGAGGATCCGCTTGTGCTCGGGGGAGAGCGCCTTGGCCCAGATGGACGGCACGCCGGCGTCCACGAGGTTGGCGGCCGCGAGCACCGAGGACTCGACCGACGAGCCGATGCCGACGATGGCGATCTTCGGCTCCGCGCTGCGGATCATGTCGAGCGCCGTCGACTGCGCCATGTCGGCGTGCACGACCTTGGCCACCTTGTTGACGTAGCTCTCGGCGATGGCGTTGTCGCGCTCGACGGCAACGACGCGGTGGCCGAGCCTCGTGAGCTCGAGAGCGACGGCCGAGCCGAAGCGTCCCAGCCCGATGACGATCACGTCGTCGTCGTAGAGCCGGTTGCGGCCCATGCGTGTTACCTCCGTCATCCGGTGCGCGTTTCCGCGATAGCGTCTCAATCATGCCAACTCAGGCCCGGGTCGTCTGGGACGCGTCCTTCACCAGGTACGACTTCGGCCCCACCCACCCGATGGCTCCCGCGCGCCTCGACCTCACGGCCCGGCTCTGCGAGGCGCTCGGCGTCTTCGACGCCGACGGCGTCGAGGTGGTCGGTGCCGAGGTGGCCTCCGACGAGCTGCTGGCGACCATCCACGACGACGACTACGTGACGGCGGTCAAGGCGGCGTCCGTCGACCCGTCCCAGGCCGACGAGGCCTTCGGGCTGGGCACCGAGGACGACCCGGCCTTCGAGGGCATGCACGACGCGAGTGCCCGGGTCGTCTCGGGCACCGTCGACGCGGCCCGCGCGGTCTGGGAGGGCGATGCCGAGCACGCCGTCAACTTCACCGGCGGCCTGCACCACGCCATGCGCGGCAGGGCGAGCGGCTTCTGCGTCTACAACGACATCGCCGTGGGCATCCAGTGGCTGCTCGACCACGGCGCGGAGCGCGTGGCCTACGTCGACGTCGACGTGCACCACGGCGACGGTGTCGAGCGGATCTTCTGGGACGACCCGCGGGTCCTGACGATCTCGGTGCACGAGACCGGCCGGGCGCTCTTCCCGGGCACCGGCTGGCCCACCGACGTCGGCGGACCCGACGCGGAGGGCAGCGCGGTCAACGTGGCGCTGCCGCCCGGCCTCACCGACGCGGGCTGGTTACGGGCCATCCACGCGGTGGTGATGCCTCTGGTCCGCGCGTTCCGGCCCGACGTGCTCGTCACGCAGCACGGGTGCGACACGCATGCCGAGGACCCCCTGGCCCACTTCGCCGTCACTGTGGACGCCCAACGCGCCGCAGCCGACTCCCTGCACCGCCTCGCGCACGACGTCTGCGAGGGCCGGTGGCTGGCGCTCGGCGGTGGGGGCTACGAGGTCGTCGACGTCGTGCCGCGCACGTGGACGCACCTGACCGCGATCGCCGCTCACGCCCCGATCAAGACGACGGTGGACGTCCCCGAGGACTGGCGGGCCCATGTCGAGCAGGTGTTCGGCCGGCCTGGTCCGCGTCGGATGGGCGACCTGACCGTGGAGGACGGGCCGCTCTGGTGGCGCTCGTGGGAGATGGGCTACGACCCGGCCAGCGAGGTGGACCGCGCCATCATGGCCACGCGCACCGCCGTCTTCCCTCTGCACGGTCTCGACATCCACTTCGACTGACCAGCTGGCCGAAAGAGCGATCCGTCCCTCCGCCTGGGGGACGGATCGCCCTTTCGATCGCGAAAAGGCGGACGGACTGCTCTTTCGATGGGGGTAGGGTGGCCGGCACGGCGACGACGGGCCTGACGATCCTGAGCCGAGCACGACCAGAGGCCGTCCGCGATCCGCGGCGGCGAAGGTGTGGTGGCACAGCGACATTCCCCATCGCCCACACCTCCGGGGCACCAACCCTCTGGAGGTGAACGGAATGCAACCAACCCAACTCACGGCCACCGCCTCGCGCGTGCTGGCCCGCGACCTCGCGTCCGTGCAACCCGGTGAGCGCGCCACGCTCGCCGGCTGGATCCACCGACGCCGCGTCCTCGCCAGCGTCACATTCCTCGTCCTGCGCGACCGTTCGGGTCTGGCCCAGGTCGTCGTCAAGGACCGCCAGACCGTCGAGCAGCTCGCCGGGCTGCCCGAGGAGACCGTTGTCGAGGTGACCGGCACGGTGTCGGCCAACGAGTCGGCGCCCGGTGGCGCCGAGCTCGTCGAACCCTCGATCACGGCGCTCACGGAGCCCGCGCTCGCCCCGCCGGTCGAGCTGTGGCGACCGACGTTCGGGGCTGGGCTGCCGACGCACCTCGACCATGCCGCGGTGACGTTGCGACACCCGCGCCACCGGGCGGCCTGGCAGATCGCGAGCGCCTCCATGCGCGGGTTCCGTTCCGCCCTGGGGGCGCTCGAGTTCACCGAGATCGCGACCCCCAAGCTCGTCGGTACCGCGACAGAGTCGGGCGCCAACGTCTTCACCGTCGACTACTTCGGTCGGACGGCCTACCTCGCGCAGAGCCCGCAGCTCTACAAGCAGATGCTCGTCGGGGTCTTCGAGCGGGTCTTCGAGGTCGGTCCGGTCTTTCGCGCCGAGCCCCACGACACGGTGCGCCACCTCGCGCAGTACACCTCGCTCGACGCCGAGCTCGGCTTCATCCGCGACCACCGCGACGTGCTGGCCGTCCTGCGCGAAGCCATCGCCGGCATGGTCGAGGCCATCCGGGAGTATGCCGGCGACGCCGCTGCGCTCCTGGGCGTCGAGCTGCCACGGGTGCCGGAGGAGTTCCCCGTCATCCACTTCAGCGACGCCCTCGCGAAGGTCGGTGCAGACCCGGACGAGCCCGACCTCAGCCCGGCGCACGAGCGCGCGCTGAGCGAGTGGGCCAAGACGGCATACGACTCGGAATTCCTTGCGGTAGAGGGATACCCGATGGCAAAGCGGCCCTTCTACACCCACCCTCAGGGGGCTCCGCCCCCCG
>NZ_JBFULD010000063.1:0-15009 GCF_056400505.1 Terrabacter sp. P5_B1 | reverse complement strand
GCACTGGTGTGCGGGTGCCCGCTCAGCCCTTGACGTACGAGAGCTTCTCGCAGACCTTGCCGTCGCGCAGCTGCACGACGTCGACGCCGCGCACGTGGCCGGGCGACCCGTCGGGGGCCACCCAGTCGAACCGCCAGCGCAGCACCCCGCGATCGCCCGCCACGAATGACTCCTCGGCGGTGAAGGCCGGGCTGCCCGTCCCGGTGAAGAGCGCCTCCCACACCGCGCGGACGTCCGCCGCGCCCTCGTGGCGGATGCCGTCCGGTGCGGGTCCGGTGGCCTCGAACACGCAGTCGTCGGTCATCAGCGCCATGATCGCGTCGACGTCCCCGCGCCCGAACGCCCCGGTGAAGGCTGCGAAGCCCGCGTGCGCCGGTCCCCACGCGGCATCGCGTCCGAAGCGGGCGAGCAGGTCGCTCTGCGGATCGCCGCGCGACGGCATACGCGGCCCGACGGCGCCGACGGAGCGGTAGGCCTCCTCCACGTCGTCGAACCACGCCGCCACCTCGGCGACGAGCCCGGGGTCGAGCATGCGGTCACGCCCGGTCGCGGCTGCGAGGTCCCAGCCGTGGACGAGGTGGTCGGCGACGAGCTGGCGGACGTACTCGTCCATCGACTCCTCGCCGTAGGACAGGTGCACGGTGCCGTGGAGGGGAAGCGTCTCCTCGACGACGCCGATCGCCTCGATGGCGGCCGAGGCCGCGACGCCGCGTGGGTTCTCGCCGAGGAGGTTGCCGTCGAGGTGGGACCCGACGTCGGCGATGGTGAAGCCGCGCATCAGGGGAGAGGTCCAGAGGTCCTCGCCGACGACGTGGTTGACGAGGTCACGCACCGTCCAGTCGCTGCACGGGGTCGGCAGTTCCCACTGGTCGTCCGCGACCCCGGCCGACTGCTGCGCCCACCACCGCACGCTGCGCCGGTAGGTCTGACCGAGGTCGGGACCGGTCTGCTGGGTCTCGGTGGCTGTCTCCACGACGTCCTCCCATCGCCCCTGCACGTTCCAGTGTGCCCCGGCGACGGGCCCGCGTCAGGGCTTCGGCCGTGGACCTCGAGGGTGACCTCAGGGAGTGCGGTCGCGCCTGCTGACGGGGCCCGCGACGTCGCTCGAGGTGTCGCCCGAGATGTCGGCCGTCTCGGCCGCGACCGCCCTGGCCTCACGGCGGTGCTTGACGAACTCGTAGACCATCGGGAGCAGCGAGACGAGCACGACGAGGAGGATGGCGTACTCGATGTTCTTCGTCAGGCCCGGGAACGCCTGACCGAGGAAGAAGCCGAGGAGGGTGATGCTCACGACCCAGGCCACGGCCCCGACGGCGCTCCAGCCGAAGAAGCGCTGGCGGTGCATCCGGCCGATCCCGGCCACGACCGTGATGAACGTGCGGACGATGGGCACGAAGCGTCCGAGCACGAGCGCGCGGTTGCCGTACGTGTCGAAGAAGTGGTTCGTCTTGTCGAAGTTGGCGGTGTTGATGAACCGCCCCTGCCGTTTGTAGAGGGGTCGCCCGACGCCCCGGCCGATCTCGTAGCCGACGACGTTCCCGAGGAAGGCCGCGACCGTGAGCCCCGCGATGGCGGCCCCGAGGTTGAGGTGGATCTGACCCGTCGCGATGAAGAGGCCGACGGCGAACAGAAGCGAGTCACCGGGCAGGATCGGGAAGAGCAGGCCGCACTCGACGAAGACGATGACGAGGGCGATCGCGAAGAACGCGCTCCCGTACTGCTGCAGCAGGTAGGTGGGGTCCATCCACTTCGGGCCGAGGGCCGGAGCGACGGCCGGCAGTGCGGCGAGTGCGTGCATGGGTCACAGGGTATGCCGTGTGCCGGTGATCGCCTGAATCGTCGCTGTCAGGAAGCTGAGCAGTCCTCCATCCGACGACTTTTGCAGGCCCTCCTAGACTCGGTGCGTGGAACCAGAGGTGGGCGTGGGCCCGTGGGAGGGCCCGTGGCCCGTCGGGGACCAGTGGGACCCCGAGCTGCTCGGGCACGGGGACCGGCGCAACGTCGTCGACGGCTACCGATACTGGCGCCACGACGCGATCGTCGCCGACCTCGACACCAGGCGTCACGACTTCCACGTCGCCGTGGAGAACTGGGGCCACGACTTCAACATCGGCTCGGTGATCCGCACGGCGAACGCCATGGGCGCACGGGCCTTCCACATCGTCGGCAAGCGTCGGTGGAACCGGCGCGGCGCCATGGTCACCGACCGGTACCAGCACGAGCGCCACCATGCGGACGCTGCGGAGCTGGCCGACTGGGCACGGTCCGAAGGGCTCGTCGTCCTCGGCGTCGACAACCTGCCGGGATCGGTCCCGCTGGAGACGTTCGACCTGCCGCGTCGGTGCGTCCTCGTCTTCGGCCAGGAGGGTCCCGGACTGTCGGGGCCGATGCGCGCCGAGTGCGCGGCCGTGCTGCACATCGAGCAGTTCGGTTCCACCCGCTCGATCAACGCCGGTGCGGCCGCCGCCGTCGCCATGCACGCGTGGGTGCGCCGGCACGTCTTCGACCAGCGCGTCTAGCTCAGCCCTGCGGGTCCCGACCTCGCCAGCGCAACGGCTCCTCGGCATACTCCTCGACGACGTGCGCGGCGACGCCCACCGAGCGGGCGACCTGGAAGACGACCTCGCCGGACTCGGCGGGCAGGTTCAGCGCGTGGAGCACCGCGGCGCTGCCGAGGTCGATGTTGGGCAGCCCCCCCGTGCGATCGGCGACGAGGGCGGCGAGGGCCTCGACGCGACGCCGCAGCCGGACCGTGCCCGGCCGCCGCCACACGGCCTCGAGGACGACGTCGGCCCGAGGGTCGCCGTCCGGGTAGAGGAAGTGGCCGAACCCCGCCACCACGCCGCGCTGACGGACCGACCGGCCCACGAGGACGGTCGGGTCGACGCCGTCGGCCAGCAGGGCGTGGGCAGCCACGGGCGCAGCGCCGTGGAGGGGACCCGCCATGGCGGCATACGCGGCCGAGAGGCAGTCGTGCAGGCCCGCGCGGGTCGATGCGGCGACCCGGGCCGCGACCGTCGAGGCCGTGAGGCCGTGGTCGAGCAGGGCGACGAGCAGGACCCGCAGCAGCTCGACGTCGGCGCGCGCGTCGGGCGACCCGCCCAGGGCCGCCAGCGTGAGCGCCGTCAGGTCGGTCGTCCCGGGGGCGGGCGCGTCGGCCCCGCCGGACACGAGCATCAGCGCCGACCTCAGCGTCGGCATCGCGGAGGCCCTGACCTGCTCGGGGTCGCTGTCGGAGGCGAAGGGGTCGGCGGCGGCGACGAGCTGGATCGCCACCGGCATCCGGCGCTCGAGCGGGAGGGCGGAGACGTCGACACCCGCGACCGGGGACGGTCGCGACGTCTGCTGATGTGGCACCGGCGTTCCCAGCACGAGGGCGGCAGCGTCATCGAGCGAGCCGAGGGCCACGACGTCCTGCAGGGGACGGCCGCGGTAGAGCAGGTCGCCGTCGACCTGGCTGCTCACGGAGGTCGCGATGCTCCGGAACCGGAGGACCGGCTGCGGGCTGCCCGGAGGACGGGTCGCCGACGCCATGGCGTCGATCTGCGTGCGGTCGAAGAGGCTCTCCTGCTGGCCCGGACGTCGCTCGCTGCGGAGCAACCCCCGGCTGACGTAGGCGTAGAGGGTCGCGCGCTTGACGCCGAGCCGCTGTGCAGCCTCGGTCGTCGTGATCCACGTGCCTGACGGGCCCGCCATGGTGCCTCCGGGTTGATCGGGTCAACAGTGGACGCGATCAACATTGACGGTGTTGATCAACATCGCTGAGAGTGACGAGTGAACCCGAGAGGAGCACCACATGTCCACCAACCCCAGCGGTTTCATCACGGTCCCCAAGGGCCTGGCCAAGGTCGTCGTCACCGACACCGAGCTCGGCGACGTCCGCGGCGACGAGGGCTTCTTCCACTATCGCCAGTACTCCGCCGTCGAGCTGGCCGAGCGCGTCGGCTTCGAGCAGGCGTGGCACCTGCTCTTCCACGGCCACCTCCCCGACCCCGACGAGCTCGCGGCGTTCACCGCGGCGGTCGGGCGGCTGCGCGTCATGCCGGCCGGCCTCGCCGACCTGCTCCCCGCCGTCTGCGCGACGACGACCGACTCGCTCCAGGTGCTGCGCACCGCCTTGTCGGCCTGGGGTGGCATCGCCGGCGTCCGTCCCCTCTACGACTGCGACGAGGACGAGAAGCTCGCCGCAGCCCTGGCGTCCGTCGCGATCACGCCGACGATCCTCGCGGCGGCCCACCGGCTTCACCACGGGCTCGAGCCCGTCCCGGCGGACCCGGCCCTCGGCCACGCCGAGGACTACCTGCGCATGGTGACCGGGCGCCTGCCGGCCGCGCGAGACGCCCGGGCCGTCGAGGAGTACCTCGTCGCGACGATGGACCACGGCTTCAACGCATCGACGTTCACGGCCCGGGTCATCGCGAGCACGGGCGCCGACCTCGCGGCCTGTCTCGTCGGCGCCATCGGCTCGTTCTCCGGCCCGAAGCACGGGGGCGCCCCGAGCCGGGCGCTCGAGGCCCTCGACGAGATCGGCACCCTCGACCGGGCCGACGGGTGGGTGCGCGAGCGCATCTCGTCGGGCGACCGGATCATGGGCTTCGGCCATGCCGTCTACCGCACCCGCGACCCACGCTCGGAGATGCTCAAGGCGATCGCGCGCGGCTGGGACGACCCGCTCGTCGCCCTCGCGGTCGGGGTCGAGGACACCATCGAGACGGTCCTCGCCGAGCTCAAGCCCGGCCGCGAGCTCCACGCGAACGTCGAGTTCTACGCGGGTGTCGTCATGAAGCTCGCGGGCCTCGACCCGTCGATGTTCACGCCGACCTTCTGCGTCGCCCGTGCGGTCGGCTGGACCGCGAACATCCTCGAGCAGAGCCGCGATCCCAAGATCATCCGGCCCGCCGCGCGCTATGTCGGCCCGCCTCCGCCCCAGCCGGTGCCGACGGGTGCGCGCGCCCCCCTCCCGGCATGAGCGACCGTCCTCGGGGGCGCTCCGCTCCCACCCGCCCCGAAGCGCATCGAGCAGGCCCCGACGCATCCGTCCGTCGGGGCCTGCTCGGCGCGACCGGGGGAGCATCCGGTCGCTCGTCGTCGCCCGGAGCCCTTCCGGAACGCCACGTTCACCGTAGGCCAGAACGGCGTGGTCGGCTCGACGAACAGGTCAGAACTGGCCAAGGTGGTGTCAAGGAATCGTCGGCTTCACGTCAGGAGGAGGCCGGCCGTCGAGCGGCACCTCTGGTCCGAGCTGCGTGAGGGCGCGGCCTGGGTCTACCGACACGCCACGCTCGGGCCGTACGCCGTGGCGCTGCACCTGTGGTTTCGCCGACGCCATGGTGACGACGGCGCTCGTCTACTTCGCGACGACCGAGCTGCACCTCGACCCGATCGCGGTGGGACTCGTGCTCGCCGCGACCGGCGTGACGGGCGTCCTGGGCGCCGGACTCGCCCCGCGGCTCGGGGTGCGCTTCGGCACCGGACGGGTGATCACGACGATCGAGTGGCTGAGCCCTGCGGCATACGCCCTCCTCCTGCTCGCTCAGCCGGGCCCGTATGCCGTCGTGTGGCCGCTCGTCGCCAACGCGCTCTTCGGTTTGGTGATGGGGCTGCGCGGACCGCTCGAGATGAGCTATCGCAACCTCGAGACGCCTGACCGGCTCGCGAGCACCCCGCGGTGCGTGGGCTCACTCCGGAGCGCTGAGCGCCTGCTTCCACGAGACCCGGCCCCGGGTCTGCAGGAGCGAGCGGCGGTAGATCCGCTCGCTGACGACGATGGTCCCGGCCGAGAACGCGGCCATGACGAGGAGCGCGAGCACCGGCTCCCACCACGCGGCGTCGCCCGCGAGGAGGCGCCCCGGCATCGACACGACCGACGCGATTGGCACGAACGAGGCCACCTCGAGCGCCTTGCCGCTCAGCCCGAAGCTCGCGACGTAGACGACCATGAGGACCATCGTCATCGGCGCCGTCGTCGACTGGAGGTCCTCGGTGCGCGAGGCGAGCGCGCCGGCGACGGCGTAGAGGCACGCGAGGGCGAAGAAGCCGACGGCGAAGAAGAGCACGAACCACACGACCGCCGTCGACAGGGTGGGCAGCAGCGTCGACGCGTCGGTGAACGACACGGCGACGAGGCCCACGGCCGCGAAGAGCACCACCTGGGCCAGGGCGATGGTCGAGTTGCCGAGGATCTTGCCGGCGAGCAGCTGCCGCAAGGGGATCGCCGTGGCGAGGATCTCGACGAGGCGCGACTGCTTCTCCTCGACGACGCTGGCCGCGATCTGCTGGCCGAACATCATCGCGGCCATGAAGAAGAGCAGGGCGCAGGCGAAGGTGGCGCCCTTGACGTAGCCGCTGCTGCCGGCGCGGCCGTCGAAGCGGGTCGTCGTCAGCGTGGTGCCCTGTTCGAGGGCCTTCACGGTGGTGCCGGCCGCAGCGGCGTTGCGCTCGAGGGCACTCTCGCGCAGCGCGGTCTCGACGGCGGTGCGCAGGGCGAGGTCGGCGTCGTCGGCGGACGTCAGGGTCCAGCCCGAGCCGGTCTGGTGCAGCCAGGCGTCAGCGCTGCCGCCGTCGACGAGCGCCCGGGCTGCGGACTCGCCCGCCGCGGGCGTCGCCTTGACGGTCACCTTGTCGTCGGCCTGGTGCGCGGACGTCGCGGCGCGCTCGATGAGCTGGCGCCCCTCGGTGCCGGTGACGGCCACGGTGTAGGTCGTCGTGCTGCTGCTCTGCCACACGGAGAAGGCCCCGAAGCCGGCGATGAAGAGCAGCGTGATGAGGGTCGAGACGAGGAAGGCCCGGTTCGTCAGGCGGACGACGATCTCCCGTTGGGCGACGATGGCCCAGGGGTGGCCGCCACCCTCGTCGACGGAGGGAGTCTGGGGGACGGTCTCGCTGGCGGGACGCTGGGACACGGTGGTCATGCCGTCACCTCACGGTAGATCTGGGCCAGGCTCGGCCGCTGGGGGGAGAACTCGTGCACCTCGCCGCGCCGGAGCGCCTCTTCCAACAGGCGTCGCTCGGCGCCGTGCTCGACGACCTCGACCAGGGCGGTCCGTCCCTCGACGTCGACGGCGTGGATGCCGGCAACACCGCGCACCCAGCCGGCGTCGCCGGAGAGGACGAGCCGGTGTCGCGCGACCGAGAGGGAGCGCAGGTCATCGGGGGTGCCGGACGCGACGACACGTCCGCGGGCCAGCACGACGAGGCGCTCGCAGAGGCGTTCGACGAGGTCGAGCTGGTGGGAGGAGAAGAGCACTGGGACGCCGCGCGTGGTGTGCTCGCGCAGCAGGTCGGCCATGTTGTCGACGGCCGCCGGGTCGAGGCCGCTGAACGGCTCGTCGAGCACGAGGGCGCGCGGCTGGCCCATGAGGGCGGCCACGATCTGCACCCGTTGCTGGTTGCCGAGCGAGAGCTTCTCGACGTGGTCCTTGGCCCGGTCGGCGAGGCCGAGCCGCTCGAGGTGGCTCGTCACCTCGGCCTTCGCCGCAGCGGCGCCGAGTCCGCGGAGCCGGCCGAGGTAGACGAGCTGGTCCAGCACCGGCTGCTTGGGGTAGAGGCCGCGCTCCTCGGGCATGTAGCCGAAGTGCCGCCGGTCGAGCTGGGTGATCGGTCGGTCGTCCCAGAGCACCTGGCCGCCGGTGGGGGACAGGACCCCCATGAGCATGCGCATCGTCGTCGTCTTGCCCGCACCGTTGCCGCCGACGAACCCCGTGAGCCTCCCGGCCGGGACGGTGAAGCTGACGTCGTCGACGGCGCGGATCTCGCCGAAGGTGCGAGACAGCCCTCGCACCTCGATGTCCGCCGTCGCACGTGGTCTGGTGAGTCGGTCCCCGTTGTCGCTCATGCCGCCCACCGTAGGGGTGCGCTGGTGGCCGCAGGATCAGTCCCGGGAGGGATCCTCTGCATCCCCCGGCAGGATGAGTCCGGCCTCGTAGGCGAGGACGACGGCCTGGACCCGGTCGCGGAGGTGGAGCTTCGCGAAGACGTTGGACAGGTGGGTCTTGACGGTGGCCTCCCCGACGAAGAGGCGGGCAGCGACCTCGGCGTTCGACAGGCCTCGTCCGACGAGCCCGAGCACCTCGAGCTCGCGCGGGGTCAGCTCGTCGAGCCGGGGGTCCCGCATGCCGCACGCTGCTGCCGCCCCGTTCGTCCCGTGCGTCCCGTGCGGCCCGGTCATCTGCTCGATGACCCGGCGGGTCACCTCGGGCGCCAGCAGCGCGTGGCCGCCCGCGACGGCGCGAACCGCCTCGACCAGGTGCTCGGCGTCGGAGTTCTTGAGCAGGAAGCCGCTGGCCCCGGCGCCGAGGCCCGCGAAGACGTAGTCGTCCTGGTCGAAGGTGGTGAGGATGACGACCCTCGCCAGGTCGTCCGCGACGATCCGGCGGGTTGCCTCGATGCCGTCCATGACCGGCATCTGCACGTCCATGAGCACGACGTCGGGTCGCAGCTCGCGGCTCAGGCGGACGGCCTCGGCCCCGTCGTTCGCCTCACCGACCACCTCGAGGTCCTCCTCGACGGAGAGGATGAGCGAGAAGCCCGAGCGCACGAGCCGGTGGTCGTCGACGAGGAGCACGCGGGTGGGTGCGGTCACGACGCGTCCTCGGGCAGCGGCATACGGACCCGGACGCGGTAGCCGCCGGTCACGCGTGGGCCGATCTCGCTGACACCGCCATGGGCCGCGAGGCGCTCGCGGACCCCGAGCAGGCCGAGACCGGTGCCGGACGAGCCCGAGCGGGGACGGCCGTCGTCGAGCACCTCGACCTCGGCGTAGCCGTGGGCGAAGCCGGGTTCGGGACGGCGGTCCACCCGGACGAAAACCGTTGCGGCAGAGGCGGTCGAGTGTCGGCGGATGTTCGACAGCGCCTCCTGCACGGTGCGGTAGAGGGAGAGGCCAACCGGGCCAGGCACGGCCGCGACCGCGCCGGGGGCGTCCTCGACGACGCGGCACTCCAGCTGCACGCCGGCGGTCGCGACCTCCTCGACGAGGGCAGGCACGTCGGCGAGCCTGGGCTCGGGGGACCGGGCGGACCGGGCGCCGTCGGGCCGCTCGTCCTCACCCGAGCGCAGCGTCCCGAGGAGCTCACGCATCTGGGTGACGGCCTCGCGGGACGACGTCTCGACCGACCTCAGCGCCGTCTCCGCCGCCTCGGCATCGTGCCGCAGCACTCTGCGCGCGGCGGCAGCCTGGATGCCGATGACGGACACGTGGTGGGCGACGACGTCATGGAGCTCGCGCGCGATGCGCAGCCGCTCCTCGACGACGGCCTGCCGCTGGAGGCTCGTGGCCTGCGCGTCGATGGTGCGAGCCTGCTGCGCGAGACGGTCCCGTTGCAGGGCCGCTCGCCACGCGGCCTGGCCCCCGATGATTGCGCCGCCGAAGTAGACGACGTTGACGAGCAGCGAGTAGACGACGTACGCGGCGGGCGGGCTGAACAGGCCCTGCCTGGTGAGGCGCTGGCCGCCGTGGCTCATCGCCTCCTCGACGCCACTGCCGACCGCGAACTGCCAGGTGAGCCAGCCGAACATGAGCAGCACGACGCCGGCGATGACCCCGAGCATCGCCCGCCGGTCCCGAGCCCAGGCCACCCCGGTGAACAGCGCGAAGAAGTAGACGACCTGCATGGGCATCGAGACGGCGATGGCCGGCAGGAGGGTGCCGACTGCGAAGAGGTGCAGGGACAGCCAGGCGGCCACGGCCAGCGGCCAGCGTCGGCGCCACACCAGGGGCACGGTGCCGAGCGCGACCGCGACGTGCGGCCAAAGCCACGAGTGCTCCTGCGCGCCAAGCGCGTCGATGCTGCGCAGCAGCTCCACCCCGAGCGATGCGGTCACGAGGAACGCCAAGGCCACCCATGTGTCGACGCGTCTCGCGCGGGCCGCGTCGTGCGGCATGCGTTCCCAGTCGGTGTCGACGCCTGCCCACGCCGCGACGCGTGCGCTCACCCTGTGGCCCCCGGTCATGGCGCCCAGCCTAGGCAGTGCACCGGAGCTCCGGCTCCCCCGGCAGGAGGAGGAGCCGCGGCGAAGGGAGCTGCGCACTCGAGTGTCGAGTGCTCGTTTGTCGACGGGGGAGGGGTGGGGAGTTGGGCACTCGAGTGTCGAGTGCTCGTTTGTCGACGAGCGCCGGGGTGGGGAGTTGGGCACTCGAGTGTCGAGTGCTCACTTCCCGACGTGACAGACCAGCCCTTCAGGAGTCGAAGCCGACGCCCATGCGGTCGAGGGTGCGCAGCCAGAGGTTGCGTCGGCCGGTGCGGTCCTCGGCGGCGAGCGACGAGCGCGTGGCCCGCACGGCGGCATACCGAATCGGCTCCGGTGGGAAGGGGATCGGCTTGCGGCGCACCATACCCAGCCGGGTGAGCTCGGTGTCCTTGCCGTCGACGAGGTCAAGGGCGACCGCGGCACCGAAGCGGGTCGAGGCGACCCCGAGCCCGGTGTAGCCCACGGCATACGCCATCCGGCCGCCCAGAGCCGTGCCGAAGACCGGCGTGAAGCGCGACGTCGTGTCGATGACCCCGGCCCAGCGGTGGCTGAACCGGATCCCCGCGAGCTGCGGGAAGAGGTCGAGGAAGTGCTCCGCGAGCAGGCCGTGCGAGGCGTCGTCCTGCTCGTACGCCGGGTCGATGCGGCCCGGGAAGTGGTAGTTCGCGTCGTAGCCGCCGAAGAGCACCCGATCGTCGAGCGTCCTTCGGTAGTAGTGGAACTGGTTGCCGGCGTCGGTCAGTCCCTCGCGGCCCTTCCAGCCGATCGCGTCGAGCTGCACCGGTGTCAGGGGCTCGGTCATGAGGACGTGGTCGTAGACCGGGAGCACCCACGCCCTGAGCCGCTTGAGCACCCCCTGCGACGCGTTCGTGCCGATCACGACGCGCCGCGCATGGATCGAGCCCGTGTCCAGCGTCACGCGGACGCCGCCGCCCTCGGTGTCGAATCCCGTGGCGCGCGTGTGCTCGTGGAGCCGGACGCCGAGCGACTCGGCGGCCCGGGCCAGCCCCCAGACGAGGCGGGCAGGGTCGACGAGGGCGACGTCGGGGTCGTACATCCCGGCCAGGTAGCGCCGCGAGTCGACGCGCGCCCGCGCCTGCACGGCGTCGAGCAGCTCCACCGGCACCCCGTGAGCCCGATGGAGATCGTAGGACTCGCGCACGGACGAGACCTGGTGCTCGGTCAGCGCGAACGTCAGCTCGCCGGGGACGTGGAAGTCGGCATCGATCCCGTATGCCGTGAGCGACCGCTCGATGGCCGCGAAGTTCTCGGCCGCGAGCCGGTCGAGCGTCCTCATCTCCTCGGGCCAGCACCCCACGCCCTGAGCGAGCCCGTGGGTGAGCGACGGAGCCATGAAGCCGCCGTTGCGCCCGGACGCCCCGTCGCCCAGCCGGCCGGCCTCGACGACGACGACGTCGCGGGCCGGATCGGCCTCCTTGGCCTGGATCGCGGCCCAGAGCCCGGTGAACCCGCCGCCGACGACGAGCAGGTCAGTGCGCGGCGCGGCGCCCGTCAGCGGAGCCCGCGGGTCGGGGCGCTCAACCCGATCCGTCCAGAACGGGACGGGACGGGCGTCGGCCAGGGCGGCGGCGGCTCGGCGGGAGAGCGGGGAAACAGGCATGACGAGAGGGATTCGACCATGCTTGGCTGTCGCCTGTGAACCCTTCTTCGTTCCAGAGCGATGCCTCGAACCTGGGCCCCGACGAGCTGCTGCGCATCTTCCACGACGAGACACGGGCCCCGATCGGCGTCGGAACGGCCCAGCGCCCCATCGAGGTCGACGGGCTCGTGCGCCGCGAGTACGAGGTCGACGGCGGTCACTGGAACATGATCGAGAGTCCTGACGGCCTCGGCCCGGATCCGGACGAATGGGATCGCGTCATCGCGCGGCAGCGTGACTTCTTCGCCGAGCGGGGCCTGCGCGTCGAGTGGAAGACCTACGACTACGACGAGCCTGCCGACCTCGGCGAGCGACTCGTCGACGCCGGCTTCGTCAAGGAGGACGACGAGGCGCTCATCCTGGGCGAGGCCGCGCCCCTCGCCGCCCAGGACATCAACCTGCCCGAGGGGGTCGTCGTGCGTGCCGCCGACTCCGACGAGGACTTCGAGCGGATGGCCGCGATGCTCGAGGTCGTCTGGGGTGAGCCGCAGGCGTGGGCCGTCGACTCGCTGCTACCACGGTGGTGGGCCGAGCCGGCCTCGATGGACGTCGTCGTGATCGAGGAGTCGCGCGAGGGACCGGTGCTCTGCGCGGCGCGCGCGGAGTACGACACCAGCGGGTTCACCGGGCTCTGGGGCGGCTCGACCCTGCCCGACTGGCGTGGCCGCGGGCTCTACCGTGCGACGCTGCTCCACCGCGCCAGGCTCGGCCTCGAGCGCGGCAAGGACTACGTCCGCGTCGACGCCTCACCCGACTCCGAGCCGATCCTGCGCCGCCTCGGCCTGCACCGGGTCGCGACGACGACGCCCTACGTCTTCGACCCGCGATCCTGACCCGGCGTCGCCCCCGGCGTTGCCGCTGAGCGGGCGCTCACCGGTTCGTGGGCACCCGCGACCACGACACGGCATACGTGGCAGGATTTCGAACGGATCGTGAACCCGCTTCCCCGACAGCAGGAGTTGCAATGCCCATCGCCACCCCCGAGGTGTATGCCGACATGCTCGACCGCGCGAAGGCCGGCTCCTTCGCGTACCCCGCCATCAACGTCTCGAGCTCGCAGACGCTGAACGCCGCGCTCAAGGGCTTCGCCGACGCCGGCTCCGACGGCATCATCCAGGTCTCGACCGGCGGCGCCGACTACCTCTCCGGCCCGAGCATCAAGAACATGGTCAGCGGCTCGCTCGCCTTCGCCGCCTACGCGCACGAGGTGGCCAAGAACTACCCCGTCAACATCGCGCTGCACACTGACCACTGCCCCAAAGACAAGCTCGACGGCTTCGTGCGCCCGCTCCTCGCGGCCAGCGCCGAGCGCGTCCAGGCCGGCGGCACGCCGTGGTTCCAGTCGCACATGTGGGACGGCTCGGCCGTGCCCCTCGACGAGAACCTCTCGATCGCGCAGGAGCTCCTCGCCCTCGCCAAGGCCGCGAACGTCATCCTCGAGATCGAGGTCGGCGTCGTCGGCGGCGAGGAGGACGGCGTCGAGGGCGCCATCGACGAGAAGCTCTACTCGACCCCCGAGGACGCCATCGCCACGATCGAGGCCCTCGGGGCCGGCGAGAACGGTCGCTACCTGACGGCCCTCACCTTCGGCAACGTCCACGGCGTCTACAAGCCGGGCAACGTCAAGCTGCGCCCCGAGATCCTCCTGCAGGCGCAGCAGGCCGCGGCCAAGCAGCTCGGCCTGTCCGACGACGCGCGTCCCTTCGACCTCGTCTTCCACGGCGGCTCCGGCTCGCTGCCCGAGGAGATCTCCGCCGCCGTCGACAACGGCGTCGTCAAGATGAACGTCGACACCGACACGCAGTACGCCTTCACCCGCCGCATCGCCGACTGGATGATCTCGGGCTACGCCGGCGTCCTCAAGGTCGACGGCGAGGTCGGCAACAAGAAGCAGTACGACCCGCGCGCCTGGGGCAAGGCGGCCGAGGAGGCCATGGCGGTGCGCATCGTCGAAGCCTGCACCGCGCTGCGCTCGGCGGGAACCCACGCGTGAGCGACAACCTCCTGGGCATCCCCGAGACGCGTCTCGCCGTCGACCCGGCCGCCGAGAAGCTCGTGGCCGGTGTCGACCCCGTGCAGGTGGCCGCCGCCTACCCCGCGAGCTCGCTCGCGTGGGCGGTCCTGGCCGAGGACGCGCTCGCCGACGGCGACCGTGACGTCGAGGCCTACGCGTACGCCCGGACGGGCTACCACCGGGCGCTCGACTCGCTGCGCAAGTCCGGCTGGCGAGGGCAGGGTCCGGTGCCGTGGTCGCACGAGCCCAACCGCGGCTTCCTCCGGGCGCTCGCGGCGCTGGCCCGGTCGGCACGCGCCATCGGCGAGAGCGACGAGGAGGCCCGCTGCACGCAGTTCCTGCGCGACAGCTCGGCCGAGGGTGCGCGCGAGCTCGGTCTGTAGGGACGGGTTCGCTCCAGCGCATGACGCTCTTCTGCTCCGACGTCGACGGCACGCTGCTCGACCATCGACGCACCCTCTCCGACCGCACCGTCGCCGCCATCCGGGCGGTGCGGTCGGCAGGGCACACGTTCGTGCTCTGCAGCTCGCGCATGCCGGCGTCCCTGGAGGGGCTCGAGCGGCTCTGCGGGGTCGAGCCGACCCCGCTCATCGCCTACAACGGCGGTCTCGTGCTGCGCGCCGACCGCTCCGTCGTCACGGACGTGCCGATCACCTCGGAGGACGCCCGGGCCGCGTATGCCGTGTGCGAGCATCTCGGTCTGCACGCGAGCTTCTTCGCCGGGGACGACTGGTACGCTTGGGGCCCCGACCAGTGGACCGAACGCGAGGCCACGATCACGGCGGTTGATCCCAGCTCCGCGTCCGCGCACGACTACGTGGCCGGCGGCCTCGTCGACACGCAGCCGCCGCACAAGGTCATGGCCATGGGCGACCCCGCGCTCGTCGACGAGCTCGAGGCGGCGCTCGCCGGGCGGGTAGGCATGGTGACCTACCGGTCCAAGAGGACCTACCTTGAGATCGCCAACGCCGACTGTTCCAAGGGTGACGGACTGCGGGCCCTGGCCGGCGAGCTCGGCATCGACGTCGCCGACACGGTCTTCTTCGGCGACAACCACAACGACGTCTCGGCCTTTGCCGTGGCCGGCACCGCAGTGGCCGTCTCCAACGCGGTCGAGCCGGCGCTCGACGCAGCCACGGTCGTCACCGGTCACCACCGCGAGGACGGCGTCGCCGAGTACCTCGAGGACTGGCTCGCCACCCACTGAGCGCGGCTCGTCTGGACCGGAGCGGCTCGTCGATCACGCACCCCGGCCTGGACGGCGAGGCTGGCAACGGTGGTTACGCACGTACCAGCGCCACCACAAGTCCGCCCGGGCGGAGAAATCCGGTCCCGGGGTGCCCCGGCCGCCACCACAAGTCCGCCC
>NZ_JBFULD010000062.1:0-15067 GCF_056400505.1 Terrabacter sp. P5_B1 | reverse complement strand
GTGGGGGACGGCTGGCCACGAGCCTGTGGACGACGCCGGCCGGGATGGTGGGCGACGAGGAGAATGGGTGTCGACGACAAGCCCGTGACCGTCGTCGTCATCGCGGCTAGTGAAGGTGCCTGAGGGGCGCTGAGGCCCCCGGGCGTGATCCTCCCCTCGGATCGAGGGTGATCGGGCCGGAAAGTGGCCGTTTCGCGCGTCTGAGGGGACGGTTTCCCCCGGCGGACCGTTAGACTGGTGAGGTTGCGGCTCGACGTCCACGTCGGGCCGCCCGCATGAGGTCAGACCACCGAGGAGAGACGTGTCCGACGCCGACGAGCCGATCACCACCAGCATCACCCCCAGTTCCACCGGATCCGACTCCGTGGCAGCAACCGACACCGTCACACCTACAGCGGCAACAGGGACTCGGGCCGTCCCCGTGGACGCCCGTCCCAACGGCGTCGACTACGACGCGAGTGCGATCACCGTCCTCGAGGGCCTCGAGGCGGTGCGCAAGCGCCCCGGCATGTACATCGGCTCGACGGGCCCGCGCGGTCTGCACCACCTCGTCTACGAGATCGTCGACAACGCGGTGGACGAGTCGCTGGCCGGCTACGCCGACACGATCGACGTCACCCTCCTGGCGGACGGCGGTGTGCGGGTCAAGGACAACGGTCGGGGCATCCCCACCGACATCCACCCGGTCGAGAAGATCAGCGCCGTCGAGCTCGTGCTCACCCAGCTGCACGCCGGAGGCAAGTTCGGTGGCGGCGGCTACAAGGTCTCCGGTGGGCTGCACGGCGTCGGCAGCTCCGTCGTCAACGCCCTGTCGACGCGCCTCAAGGCCGCGGTCCGCCAGAAGGGCCACGTCTTCCGGATGAGCTTCACGGACGGCGTGCCCGACGGCCCCCTGGAGCAGCAGGAGGCCACCGACGAGACCGGCACGACGATCACCTTCTGGGCCAACGCCGAGATCTTTGAGACCGTCTACTACGACTTCGAGACCATCCGGGCCCGGATGCAGCAGATGGCCTTCCTCAACAAGGGCCTGACGATCAACCTGGTCGACGAGCGGATCGAGCAGCCCGCGGACGAGCGCGACGTCGACCTTGACGACCTCGACGAGGACCTCGAGGTCGTCGACGAGTCGAGCGACGACGAGCCGCAGGACGAGACCGCGGGCGATGCCGGCGCGGCCGAGAAGAAGAAGGTCACCGCCAAGCGGGTCAGCTACCGCTACGACAACGGCCTCGTCGACTACGTCAACCACCTCAACAGCAGCAAGCGCAGCGACCCCGTGCACCCCGAGGTGATCTCCATCGAGGTCGAGGACGAGGCCCGCTCGCTCAGCCTCGAGCTCGCGATGCAGTGGACCAACGCCTACAGCGAGTCGGTGCACACCTACGCCAACGCGATCAACACCCACGAGGGCGGCACCCACGAGGAGGGCTTCCGCGCGGCGATGACCAAGCTCGTCAACGACTTCGCGCGCCGCCAGAACCTCCTCAAGGACAAGGACGAGAACCTCACCGGCGACGACGTCCGCGAGGGCCTCACCGCCGTCATCTCGGTCAAGCTCGCCGAGCCCCAGTTCGAGGGACAGACCAAGACCAAGCTCGGCAACTCCGAGGTCAAGGGCTTCGTCCAGCGCGCCATGACCGAGGAGTTCGGCCACTGGCTCGGTGCCCACCCCAACGAGGGCAAGGACATCGTCCGCAAGTCGGTCCAGGCCGCCGCCGCGCGCATGGCGGCCCGCAAGGCCCGTGAGGCGACCCGCCGCAAGGGCCTGCTCGAGTCGGGCGGCCTGCCGGGCAAGCTCAAGGACTGCCAGAGCAAGAACCCGAGCCTCTCCGAGGTGTTCATCGTGGAGGGCGACAGCGCCGGTGGTTCGGCGACGCAGGCCCGCGACCCCTACACCCAGGCGATCCTGCCGATCCGCGGCAAGATCCTCAACGTCGAGAAGGCGCGCATCGACAAGATCCTCGCCAACAACGAGGTCCAGGCGCTCATCTCCGCCTTCGGCACGGGCATCGGCGAGGACTTCGACATCGACAAGGCGCGCTACCACAAGATCGTGCTGATGGCCGATGCCGACGTCGACGGCATGCACATCCGCACCCTCTTGCTGACTCTGCTCTTCCGCTTCATGCGGCCGCTCATCGAGGCCGGCTACGTCTACCTCGCGCAGCCGCCGCTCTTCCGCCTGCGGTGGAGCAACGCCGAGCACCAGTTCGCCTACAGCGACCGCGAGCGTGACGGCCTGCGACTGCTCGGTGAGGGCAAGGGCTGGCGCCTGCCGAAGGACAACCCGATCCAGCGCTACAAGGGCCTCGGTGAGATGAACTACCAGGAGCTCGGCGAGACGACGATGGACCAGAGCACGCGCACGCTGCTGCAGGTCACGCTCGACGACGCCGCCAAGGCCGACGAGGTCTTCGCCGTCCTCATGGGTGAGGACGTCGAGTCGCGCCGGTCGTTCATCCAGAAGAACGCCCGCGACGTGAAGTTTCTCGACATCTGACCGCTTCCGTATGCCGTCCCGTGCGTTCCACGTGAAACGTCCCCACCCGGCATACGCCCCGTACTGCACTCAATCTGACTGAGAGACAAAGGGATCTGACGTGAGCGACGACCTGCCTCCCAACGACGGAGACGACGTCAACGAGACACCCGACGAGAGCATCGACGACATTCTCGGGCCCGACCCGGCTGACGACGACGCCGCCGACGAGGGCGACCCGGACGCCAGCGCGGTCGTCGTGCCGGCCGACATCGGCCAGCACGACCGGGTCGAGCCGATCGACCTCAACACCGAGATGCAGCGCAGCTACATCGAGTACGCGATGTCGGTCATCGTCAGCCGCGCCCTGCCCGACGTGCGCGACGGCCTCAAGCCGGTGCACCGGCGCATCGTCTACGCGATGTACGACGGCGGCTACCGCCCCGACCGCGGCTACAACAAGTGCGCGCGTGTCGTCGGCGACGTCATGGGTCACTACCACCCGCACGGCGACTCGGCGATCTACGACGCCCTGGTGCGTCTCGTCCAGGACTGGTCGCTGCGCTACCCGCTCGTCGACGGCCAGGGCAACTTCGGCTCCCGCGGCAACGACGGCGCCGCGGCTCCGCGATACACCGAGTGCCGGATGGCCTCGATCGCGATGGAGATGGTCCGCGACATCGAGCAGGACACCGTCGACTTCGTCCCGAACTACGACGGCAAGACGCTGCAGCCGGCCGTGCTGCCCAGCCGCTTCCCCAACCTGCTCGTCAACGGCTCGGCCGGCATCGCGGTCGGCATGGCCACGCAGATCCCGGCGCACAACCTGCGCGAGGTCGCAGCCGGGGCGCAGTACTACCTCGACCACCCGGACATCTCGCGAGAGGACCTCCTCGAGGCGCTGCTCGGCATCATCAAGGGCCCGGACTTCCCCACCGGCGCGCTGATCATGGGGCACAAGGGCATCGAGGAGGCCTACCGGACCGGCCGCGGCTCGATCATCATGCGCGCGGTGGTCGAGGTCGAGGAGATCCAGAACCGCCAGTGCCTCGTCGTCACCGAGCTGCCCTACCAGGTCAACCCGGACATGCTCGCGCTGAAGATCGCCGACCTCGTCAAGGACGGCAAGATCTCCGGCATCGCCGACATCCGCGACGAGACCTCGGGCCGCACCGGTCAGCGCCTCGTCATCGTGCTCAAGCGGGACGCCGTCGCCAAGGTCGTGCTCAACAACCTCTACAAGCACACCCAGCTCCAGACGACGTTCGGCGCGAACATGCTGGCCCTCGTCGACGAGGTGCCGCGCACGCTGCCGCTCGACGGCTTCATCCGGCACTGGGTCGACCACCAGGTCGAGGTCATCGTCCGGCGCACACAGTTCCGCCTCAACAAGGCCGAGGCCGACATCCACATCCTGCGCGGTCTGCTCAAGGCGCTCGACCGCCTCGACGAGGTCATCGCCCTGATCCGCGGGTCACGCACGGTCGAGATCGCCCGCGAGGGCCTCGTCGAGCTGCTCGAGATCGACGAGATCCAGGCCAACGCGATCCTCAACATGCAGCTGCGCCGCCTCGCGGCCCTCGAGCGCGAGAAGCTCATCGAGGCCCACGACGAGCTGCAGGCCCTCATCGACGAGTACACCGCGATCCTCGCCTCGCCCGTGCGGCAGCGCCGGATTATCAGCGAGGAGCTCGCCGACATCGTCGAGCGCTACGGCGACGAGCGACGCACGACGATCGTGCCCTTCGACGGCGACATGTCGATGGAGGACCTCATCCCCGAGGAGGACGTCGTCGTCACGATCACCCGTGGCGGCTACGCCAAGCGCACCCGCGTCGACCAGTACCGCTCGCAGAAGCGCGGCGGCAAGGGCGTGCGCGGCGCCTCGCTGCGCGGCGAGGACGTCGTCGAGCACTTCTTCACGACGACGACCCACCACTGGCTGCTCTTCTTCACCAACCTCGGGCGCGTCTACCGCGCCAAGGCCTACGAGCTGCCCGAGGGGTCGCGTGACAGCAAGGGCCAGCACGTGGCCAACCTGCTCGCCTTCCAGCCCGGTGAGCAGATCGCGCAGGTGCTCGCCATCCGCGACTACGCGAAGGCCGACTACCTCGTCCTCGCCACCCGCGCGGGCCTCGTGAAGAAGACGCGCCTGGCCGACTACGACTCCAACCGCTCCGGCGGCCTCATCGCGATAAACCTGCGCGAGGGCGACGAGCTCGTCGGCGCGGGGCTGGMCTCCAACCGTGACGACCTGCTGCTCGTCTCGCGCAAGGGCCAGTCGGTGCGCTTCACCGCGACCGACGAGGCACTGCGCCCGATGGGTCGCTCGACGTCCGGCGTCACGGGCATGAAGTTCCGTGACGGCGACGACCTGCTCGCCATGTCGGTCGTCGAGGAGGGCGAGAGCCCCGACGTCTTCGTCGTCTTCGAGAACGGCCTCGCCAAGCGGACCCCCGTCTCGGAGTATCGCCTCCAGGGCCGCGGCGGCCTCGGCATCAAGGTGGCCAAGCTCTCCGACAAGGGCGGCGACCTGGTGGGCGCCCTGACGGTGATCGAGACCGACGAGGTCATGGTCGTCATGGAGAAGGGCAAGATCGTGCGATCGCGTGTCGACGAGGTGCGTCACACCGGCCGCTCGTCGCAGGGCGTGAAGTTCGCGACGCCCGACAAGGGCGACTCGATCGTGGCAGTGGCCCGCAATGCCGAGTCGGCCATCGCGGTGGCCGAGATCGAGGACGGCAACCCGGTGGAGCAGCCGTCCGGCACGGGAGCGCCCGCTACGGTTCCCAGCCCCGATGGCGTACCGTCGGACCAGACGTCGGGCGACGAGGCGGGCTCGTCGGACGCCGACAACGGAGGTGACGAATGAGTGCGACCAGCCCTGAGGGCTCCCTGAGCCGACCCGGCACGCCGACGCGATCGGGCAGCGGGTCGGGCTCCTCCGACGGCACCGGCCAGAACGCGTCCTACTACACCCCGGGCGGCACGGGCGGCTCGAGTGGCTCGACCGGGACGACCGGGAGCACATCGGGTGCCACGAGCGCCGACCAGGGCACCGCGCTCTCGCGCGGCGCGGTCACCAACCGCACCGCCCCGACCCAGCGTGTCGGGGCGGGTCAGCCGAACACGTCGGGCTCCGGCCAGTCCGGGGGGTCCACGGCAGCCGGTGCGCGCACGGCAACGGCCGCGCGCAAGCACAAGGGCCCGCGCCGGGTCCGACTGGCTGTGGCACGCGTCGACCCCTGGTCGGTCATGAAGATGAGCTTCCTGCTCTCCGTCGCGCTCGGGATCGCCGGCGTCATCCTCACCGCTGTGCTGTGGATGATCCTGTCGACGATGAACGTCTTCAGCGACATCGAGGGCGTGCTCCAGTCGCTGCAGACGACGACGTCCGACCCGTTCTCGATCAAGGACTACGTCGGTTTCGGCCGGGTCGTGTCGCTCTCGATCGTCATCGGCGTCATCGACGTCATCCTGATGACCGCGATCGCGACCGTCATGGMCTTCCTCTACAACATCTGTTCGGCGCTCGTCGGCGGCGTGCAGCTGACGCTCACCGACGACTGAGCGCGGCACCGCTCAGCACGCCACACGGCATACGCAAACGGCCTCCACCCTCGCGGGTGGGGGCCGTTTTGTATGAGGTGAGGTGCATCGGGTAACGTTTCCCCTCGCGTCCGGTCAACCTCTCTGACGGGGTGGGACGGCCGCGCGAAGGTGACGATGGGCCTATAGCTCAGACGGTTAGAGCGCTTCCCTGATAAGGAAGAGGTCGGAGGTTCAAGTCCTCCTAGGCCCACCATCACCGCCACCACGGAGAGGATCCCTCACATGCTGAAGCGTCTTGCCCTCATCGGTGGCGCCGTCGCAGGTGTCGCGTTCCTTCGCAAGAAGGCGAAGCAGCAGCAGGCCGAGCAGGACCTGTGGACCCAGGCCACGGACGACGTGCACGCAGCGGTGCCGCCGGCTCCGACTCCGGCTCCGGCTCCCGCGGCCACCGACAAGGACTCGTCCTCGTCCTGAGCCCGCTCTCCCCCACTCGGGGCCATGGCGCAATTGGTAGCGCACCTGCTTTGCAAGCAGGGGGTTAGGGGTTCGAGTCCCCTTGGCTCCACCACGGGTCAGAGGCCCTTCCCGGTCACCGGGAAGGACCTCTGCCTTGCTCGGACTGACCCCGGAGCCACATGGCTGCGATGAGCAGGGCGGCACCGGCGAGCACGAGCCCCGGTATGACGTTGAGGTCGAACGAGTTCTGGCTGCGGTAGACCCAGTCCGACACCGAGTAGCTGAGGACGCCCACAGCCCAGCCGCCGAGCAGTGCTCGCCCCGTGGGGGCGTCGAGGCGCACCGCGGCCATGGTGACGCCCAGGGTCAGCAGGCCCCACACGAGCGCGACGCCGGCCCAGTAGGGCGCCAGTGGAGCGAGGTACAGGGTGTAGGCGACGAAGAGGACCGTCGTGAGAAGCCCGGCGCACAGGGCCAGGAGGGAGCCCGGGGCCCGGCGGTCGAACCGGTGGAACAGCACCGGGGCGCTCGCGGCGGCGACGAGCACGACCGCGAGCCCTGCCGCGCCGACGAGGAGCTGACCGCCGAGCGCCAGCCACCAACCGACGTCGAGACGGTCGAGGCTGTAGTCGCGGAGCACCCCGACCATGGTCAGCGAACCGGCACCGGCGGCAGCACCGGCGGCGGCGAGGAACGCCGCGGACACAGGCGTGCTGACGGGGGGCACGAACGCCGCCGCGCCCGCGACCAGGGCCAGCACTGCCCGGATGCCGATGGCCGGGATCTGTTCCGGTGCGTTGTCCGAGTAGGTCTCGCCGTCGAACCATGGCGCGAGCATGCTGAGCAGCAGGAGCAGGCCGCCGAGGAGCGCCACGCCGCCCGCGACCCAGCGTCGCCACGGCGTGGAGGTCGTGGAGGTCGGGGACGGCGCGGCGGTCGGGGACGTGACGTGCGCGACGTGGTCATCCGGCTCGGCCGGCCCGCTCAAGGGCTCGGTCGCGGGCTCGGTGGCGGCCTCGTTCGCGGGCTCGGCGGCCTCGGGTGGCGCCTCGACCGGGAGCAGGCGCCGGCCGACGAGAGCGGGACCGGCGGGCCCCGAGTCCGCCGTGGGGTCCGCGCCGACCGGCGCCGCGGCCGCGGGCTCGACCACGGGCGGTGGGGACTCCAGGAAACCGCTCCTGCGGCCCACGGAGGCCGTGACCGGCACGGCGACGGATCCGGTCGGGCTCGTCAAGGTGAGGCTGCCGGCATACGGCTGGTCGGTCGGCGAGAAGGTGACGGTCACGACGGGCCCCTCGACCACGGCGCTGAGCGGAGGGTCGGCGTCGACGCGGACCTCCCGCGCGAGCGGGACGCCGCTCAGCCGCAGCTCCCGCTCGACGGCGGTGTCGGCGCCGGCCGCGATCTCGCCGAAGTCGAGTGCCGTCGGGCTGACCCGGGGAGCAGCTGCCGCGATGACGGCGGCGGCGTCGTCGGCGACGGACTTGGTGTCGGAGCGGGCGATGGCCTCGAGGGCCTCGAGGGCGCCGAGTGCGACGCCCAGGTCGGGATGACCGAGCCGGTCGCGCAGCTCGACGACGGCGCCCCGGCGATAGGTGGGATCGGGCTCACGCAGCGCGGCGACGATCGCCTCGGGGATCGGCAGCGGGCGCACCTTCTTGTGGCGGCTCTTCGCGAGGTAGACCTCGCCGGACATCTCGACGTCACGGCCGGGCGTCTGGCGTGGGTTCTGCTCCCGAACCCGGTCGAAGACGTAGTCGTAGAGCTCGCCCAGTGACACGAGGCCGTCCTCGTCGCGGTCCGCCTCGCCGGTCTGCAGGCCCTGGACGACGGCGGAGGTGAAGACCGACGGCTGGACGTCGTGGTCGCTGGTCAGGGTCGTGCCCTCGAACGCGTACTCCATGGCGCTCGAGGCGCTGATCACGGCTCGCCCCCGCCCGCCGCCGAGGCGACCTGCGGGGAAGCTCTCCATGACGTTGACGGGGCCGGCCGCCCGGACGGCCACACCCTCGCCGAACGCGCCGCCGTAGCAGCAGTCGAGGAAGAGCACGATGGTGCGGGCTCGCGCCGAGCGCATGCACCGCTGGATGAAGTCGGCCGGCACCGCGGTCGACCCCAGCCGATCCGGCCGGGTGTTGCGAGCGGCGACGAACAGCTCGCCCGAGTCGCTCTTGAGCCCGTGGCCCGAGAAGTGCAGCAGGAGCAGGTCGTCCGGACGGCTCTCCGCGAAGAGGTCGTCGATGTGCGACTGCACCTCGTGCGAGGCGGCGTTGTGCACGATCGACACGTCGAAGCCGCCGATCTCGGGGTCCCCGAGGACGCTGGCGAGGGCACGCGCGTCGGCCTCGGGAGCGCGCAGCTGGCTGAGGCTCGCGTGGTCGTAGGTGTCGTTGGCGATGATGAGCGCGCGCCTCGCAGGCGCGGTCTCGTTCATGCTGCGCCGTTCATGACGTGTCCACGTCCGCGTGCCGCGCCAGGAACAGCGCGACGAGACGGTCGTGCTCACCGTCCGTGACGCCGCCCAGCTCGAGCACGTCGCCCGAGATCTCGATCCGCACCGAGCGGACACCGTGCGTGCCCCGCCCCAGCCATTCGCGCGCCGAGGCGACGAGGGCGGTCAGGCCCCCGGATCCGAGCACGGCCACCATCAGCGTGCCGAGGGCCTCGACGTCGAGGCCACGGGTGTTCTCGGGCACCGGGGCTCCGGGCGCGGCGCCTGGGAGGACCTCCAGGGCGCCGACCTCGTGGAGCTGCTGGCGGAGCTGGCGGTGCAGCAGGTCGAGGCGTGCGTCATCGGACCCGCGCTCGTCGAACCGCACCTCAACCGTCGTGCCCATCGGCTCACCTCTCGGCGCCGAACCGCTGACCTCACGATCGTACGCGGGTGCGACGCACAGGCAATCCACGCGTGCTTCCTCTGGCGCAAGACCGGTTCGGGTGTCATGCTCGGTGGAGCACCACTCCTCGCTCGGCGACCGATGTGATGCACTTTTCATCGAGCCTCTCGCGAAACCAGCCGGACAGGGTCTAGACTGGGTGAAGCGAAGGGTTGGGCACGCACGAACCGCGCCCAGCCCTTCTGCATGTGCTGGCTCGCGCTGTCCCCCTGTCGGTGCGAGCCAGCTCAAGCAGAGAAGGACCCGGATGCCCTCGGCATCCGGGTCCTTCTCTTTGTCCTGGCCCCGGGTCGTGCCGGGGCGGGCGAGGCGTCAGCTCGGGCTGTCGCCCCTCTCCTGCTCCAGCTTGGCCTGAGCCGAGCCGCGCGGCGAGTCCGTCGTGGAGGCGCCGTTGATGGTGCCGCCCTCGACCGCCTCGGAGGTGATCGCGTCGGAGTCCGGTGCCGGGTCGACGGCCGTGACCTCGCCCTCGCCGATGCCAGCGCCGGCCTCGGTCGAGTTGTCGACGGCGTCACCGGAGCGGTCCTTCGCGTCGGCGATCGCGGACTGGCCCTTGGCGGCGAGCGCCCCGGCCTTGTCCTTGGCCTTGCTCGCGACGTCGGACACAGCGTCCTTGGCGTGGGCGACCTGCTCGGCCGCCTTGTCCTTGAGCGTCGCAGCGTCGGAACCGACGCCACCCGCGCCGGTGCGCGTGTCGAGCGGCGTGGCCCACGGGTCGTCAGCCTGCTTCTGCTTGCGGAAGGCAGCGACGGCGGCCACCGCTGCGGCGGTCAGGCCGATGGCGATGAGCCACGTGCCCTTGCCGCGGCGCTGCTTCGCGATCGCGTCGCCCTTGAGCACCGCGTAGGCGCCGTGGGCGCGGTGCCCGCTGACGGCAGCCGTCTCCCTGGCCTGCGCGGCCGCCTGCTCGAGGTGCGGCTGGGCTGCCTCCCGAGCCTGATCGGCGCCGGCGGCGAGAGCCGCAGAGGCCGTGGCGATGGCCGCGCCCACCTTGGGCAGCACGTTGTCGACGAGCGTCGACTGCGCGGCCTCCACCTTCGGCCTGGCGCGGTCCGCGGCCTCGTGGAGGGCGTCGCCCGCAACCTCCTTCGCCGTGACGGCAGAGGCGATCAACGCCGGAGCGGCCGCCCCCTTGGCGACCGCCAGGCCCTCCCGGGCGGAATCGGCTGCGTTGTGCAGCAGCGGGGTCGCCCTCTGTCGCGCGAGCAGGGTGCGCTCCTTGGCCAGAGCGGCGGCCGCAGCCGCTGCGTCGACGGCGCTGGCTCTCAGCTCGGCCGTCGCGGACTGTGCCTGCTCGAGGGCAGCCTCCGTGCGGGACTGCTTGGTTCGAAACATACGTCCTCCTAGGTCCTTGGGTCCTTACCCATCCTGCCAACTTCGGCCACGTACCGCACGGACACCTCCCGAACGTGGCCCTCCGACGTCGATGGCGTATGCCGTGACGCCGGGGCTGTGCGTCAGTTCGTGCCGTCGTGGGGTGGCTGAGCCCCTCGCGGTCGCGCCTCGGCGTCCTCCGGGGCGGGCGCGTCCTGGTGGCCGGCCGACGCCGTGGGCGGGTGGTCGAGCCCGAGCACGGTGTCCTCCAGGGTCGTGTCCTCCAGCGCCTCCCTGGTAGGGACGGGCAGGTCGCCGGAAGCCGCGTCGAAGCCGCTCTCGTGCACCGGCGTCGGCGGGTCGATCGGGTCGGGCGCCTCGAGCGGGCTGGCGGACACCGGGGCCGGCGCCTCCGGGTCGACGGGGAACGGGGCGCCCCCGGTGACGTCGGTGGCGCCGGCGGCAGCTGCGGCACCGGTTGCGGTCGTCGGCCCGGACGTGTGGCCCTCCGCGACCTTGTCGACGCCACGGCCGACGTGCTCCCTGACCTTGGCGACCTTGTCGGCGTACTTGCCCTCGGTCTTCTCGTCGATCTTGGTGCTGGCCGTCTCGACGTAACCGTCGATCTTCTCGCGGTTCTCGACGGCGAAGTGGCCCGCCTTCTCCCGCGCCTGCTTCGCCGCCTGCGTGGCGGCCTCCTGCAGATGCTTGGCCTTGGTCTCGAGATCGAGCTCCTCGGCCTTCTTCTTCAGGTTGTCCAGAAACGACATCGGCACTCCGTCCTCGACCGGCTCCGGCCGGCTGCTCTCGTCGGGTCGCGTCCCCAGCTGCTGTGAGGATGATCCTTCTCTCCTTGGCCAACGGTGGGTGCACCGTCAGCGTTCCGCGTCACACGGCGCATACCCGCCCGGACGGCATACGTGCTCGGTCGTGCGAGGATTGGGCCCATGAAGGCAACCCTGCACACGAACCACGGTGACATCGTCATCGACCTCTTCGAGCACCAGGCCCCGAAGACGGTGGACAACTTCGTCGGTCTCGCCAAGGGCGAGAAGGAGTACAAGGACGACGCCGGGCGCACCAACCCGACCCCGTTCTACGACGGCCTGGTCTTCCACCGCATCATCCCGAACTTCATGATCCAGGGTGGCTGCCCGATCGGTCAGGGCTTCGGCGGCCCCGGCTACGCGTTCGACGACGAGATCAGCCCCGACAAGGACTTCACCAAGCCCTACATCCTCGCCATGGCGAACGCCGGCAAGCGCATGGGCAAGGGGACCAACGGCTCGCAGTTCTTCATCACCACCGCGCCGACCACCTGGCTCCAGGGCAAGCACACGATCTTCGGCGAGGTCGCCGACCAGGCCTCGCGCGACGTCGTCGACAAGATCGGGGCCGTCGCCACCGGCGCCAACGACAAGCCCCTCGAGGACGTCGTCCTCAACTCGGTCACCATCGAGGACTGACCCTCCCGCACGGCAGCGACGCAGCACGACAGCCACACAGCACCACAGCTTCACCGCCCACGGACGTGACCGGCAGGGGGACTCCCGTTGTCTGACAACCCGACCAGTGGCCAGCCCGGCCAGCCCCCGCTCGAGCCGGGAGTGCCGCAGCCCGCTGCCGGTCCGTCCGTGTGCCCCCGCCACCCCGACCGCGAGGCCTACGTGCGCTGCCAGCGCTGCGGCCGTCCCGCCTGTCCCGAGTGCCAGCGGCCCGCGGCCGTCGGCATCCAGTGCGTCGACTGCGTACGCGAAGCTGCCCGGACCACGCCCAGCGCTCGCACCGTCTTCGGCGGACGGGCCACCGACGGCACTCCCGTCGTCACCTACACGATCATCGGCATCTGCGCGGTCGTCTACCTCGCGCAGCGCGCCGACTCGAGCGTGACGCAGAACTTCGCCTTCGCGCCGTTCCTCGGCTGGACCGAGCCGTGGCGCTTCGTCACCGCGGCCTTCCTGCACTCCCCGCAGACGATCTTCCACATCCTGCTCAACATGTTCGCCCTGTGGTCCCTCGGGCAGTACCTCGAGCCGATGCTCGGTCGCGCCCGGTTCGCCGCGCTCTACCTGATCAGCGGCATCGGCGGGCAGGTGGCCGTGACGCTGATGGCCGGATGGCCCACGATCGCGGGTCTGCGTGCCGGCCTCGACGACGCCTGGCTGACCCCGGTGGTGGGCGCGTCCGGGGCCATCTTCGGGCTCTTCGGGGCACTGCTCGTGCTCAACCGGCACCTGGGCCGTTCCTCGGCGGCGATGTACGCGACGATCGCGATCAATGCCGCGTTCGGCTTCTTCTACCCCGGCATCTCGTGGCAGGCCCACCTCGGCGGGCTGGTCACCGGCGTCATCTGCGCCGGCGTCATCGTCGGATTCCGCCGCCAGCGGGTGCGCCACCTCGTGTGGGCCGCCCTCGGAGCGGTCCTCGTGCTGCTCGTCGCGGTCACCGTCGGGAAGTACCTCACCGTGCCCGAGGCCATCCGCGAGCTCAGCATCTTCGGGTGACGGGCCCGTGCACCTGATCTGCCTCACCGGCCCCCCGGCCGTGGGCAAGATGACGGTCGGTCGAGCGGTCTGCGACCTGACCGGCTACCGGCTCTTCCACAACCACATGTCGATCGAGCCGCTGCTCGGGGTCTACGAGTTCGGCACACCCTCGTTCCAGCGGATCAACGCGATGATCCGGCGGGAGGTCATCGCCGAGTCCCTCGTCGCCGGGCTGCCCGGCCTGGTCTTCACCTTCGCGATCGACCTCGACGACCCCAGGGACCTCGAGGAGCTGCAGGAGCTCGTCGAGCCGGTGGAGCGTGCCGGGGCCCCCATCGACGTCGTCGAGCTGTGCGCACCCCAGCACGTCCGCCTCGCCCGAGAGGGCGGTGCGGACCGGATGGACCACAAGCGCAGCAAGCGCGACGTCGAGTGGGCCCGCGCCCACGTCGTCGACCTCGAGTCCCGCGCCCGGTTCACCACCGACCCCGCGCGGGACGGCGAGCGACTGCTGCCGGGGCACCGGCACCTGCGCCTCGACAACGACCACGCGAACGCCCGCGCCACCGCCGAGCGGATCGTCACCGAGCTCGGTCTGCCGCGGCTCTGAGGGTCCTCGGGGGCGCGCCTGTGGACGGTTATCCACCGGCTGTGGACAACCCTGTGGATGTAGTTACACACATGTCATTCATCCCCAGCTGGGGACAACGATGTGGATAACTCTCGACCTGCGCGCTGGAGGTTGTGCACGGCCGTCATCCACAGGTGTGGACCGGCATGCACGACGCCGGTTGTCCACAGGTGTGGACAGCCGGCGTCGGGTTGTGTGTGGAGCGGTGGGTGCTTGGCAGCTCAGCGCCACCGCATCGTCATGATGAACCCGCCCATGAGCAGGACGAAGCCCACGCCGAGGTTCCAGACCCCGATGGACCCGATGGGGTACTTGTACTCGGTCACGTAGTAGACGACGATCCACAGCAGCCCGAGGACGAGCAGCGTGATGAATACGGGCGCCCACCAGGTGGGGTTGGGCTCGGCGGCCTTGCTCGTGCGGGGCGGGGTGTACGCCGTCGCCTTGTGGTCGCGGCCTTTGGACTCGGGCACTGCGTTCTCCTTGCTCTGAGTTGAGGCAAGGGTAACCAATGAGACCGCTGGCGTCCCGGCCTGCCGTGACGAGGCACAATGGTGACGGCGCGGACGGTCCGCGCGAGCGAGGTCACCCGTGATGAAGGACGCCGAGCCGCCGGAGCAGGGCGTGGGCGAGGACGCCACCGGCGTCGCCGACCCTCCTGCCGCGCCCGTCCGTCTGCGGCGGCGCCTGACCTGGCGTCTGCTCGTGCCCGTCGTCACTGCGGCGGCCGGCGTGATGTTCGCGATGAGCTTCCAGGCCGCCCAGGGCCGTGACCTGCGGGGCGACCGCGACCTTCCCCAGCTCATCATCGCGGGTGACGCCCGCGTCGCCGCTCAGGCCGGCGTGCTCGACGAGCTGCAGAAGGAGGTCAAGACGCTCAGCAGGACGAGTGCCCCGGCTGACAACCACCTCTCGGGCCTGACCCGCGCCGCCGACGGGCTGGCCGCGACCGCCGCGACGACCAAGGTCCGTGGCCCTGCGCTCGAGGTGACGCTCGACGACGCCAAGCGCGCCGCCGACTCCCTGCCGGACGGCTTCACCGCGGACGACATCGTCGTCCACCAGCAGGACGTGCAGGCGGTCGTCAACGCGCTGTGGACCTCGGGCGCCGAGGCGATGATGATCCAGGACCAGCGGGTCATCGCCACCAGTGCCGTCCGCTGCGTCGGCAACACCCTGATCCTGCAGGGTCGGGTCTACTCCCCGCCCTACCGCATCACCGCCATCGGTGACATCGACCGGATGGAAC
>NZ_JBFULD010000061.1:0-15098 GCF_056400505.1 Terrabacter sp. P5_B1 | reverse complement strand
TCATGCCGCCGCGTCGGGCGCGTGGACGGGGCATCAGGCGCGCGCCGACGATCCGCCGTCCCTGGCGCGCCGTGGAAAGACGGGGCGCCTCAATCACAGAGAATCAGGCGAACGCTTACCGGCAGTATCGCCATGCGTAAGAATCGTTGGTGTCGACCCCTATCTGGCGGGAGGCGTGATCGTGCCGCTGAGCGATTTCCCCGTGCAAGCGTCCATCGCGGTTTCCGACATCGAACGCGCAATCGCCTTCTACGAACACCGACTGGGCCTGCAGGCACTGAGATCCGGCCCCAGCGCGGCAATCCCCGACGGCAGCCGCGCGTACGCCTGCGGTGGCGGCTCCGTGCTCAACGTCTACCAGTCGGCCACAGCGGGAAAGTCGCCCGCGACAATGGCCACGTGGTACGTCGATGACGTTGCTCGGGTGGTTGAGGAGCTAGCCGCAGCCGGCGTTCCGATTGTCCGTTACGACGAGTACGAACACGACGCGAAGGGCATCTCACCTCGAGCCGGCGGCGGTCACATCGCCTGGTTCGAGGATCCCGACGGCAACACCTTCGCCATCGAGGCCGACTCCTGAGGCCAAAGATCGCGCCACCGCCGTGCCGAGGCTCGAAGGCTGCTCCTGCCGCCAACCAGGCCAAGGCGCGCCGGCTCTGCGCCCGTGTCGCGGGTGCGGTGAGGACCTTCTCGGTCTCGCCCGCTGGATGTCCACTGAGTGGTGGGTCACATCGGTGGCTTGCGCGGCACGAGCCGTGCGGCACGGTGTGCCACAGTTCCTCTCGTGGCTTCACCGACGACACCACTGGGCTCGACCCCGCCGACACCGACCTTCTTCCTGGCCGGTGGGACCGGCATCTCCGCGGAGACGCTGGGCAACATGATGCTCCAGCAGTTCCCGACGGTCAGCTTCACCCGGCGCAAGATCCCGTTCATCACGAGCGTGGCGCGGGCTCGTGAGGTCGTTGCCGAGCTCGATGCTGCCATGACCGACGCGGTGACACCGCTCGTCTTCTCCACCGTCTCCGACGAGGAGATCCGCGCCGAGCTGCAAGGGACGAGCTGCGCGTTCATCGACCTCTTCGGCTCGCACCTGGCCACGGTGGAGCACGTGCTGCACGTCAACGCGGCCCGCCACGTCGGCTCCTTGCACGGGGTCGGCGACCTCGGCCGCTACGAGGCGCGCATGCGCGCCGTCGAGTACGCCATGGAGCACGACGACGGCCAGAGCATGCGCAACCTCGAGCAGGCGCAGCTGATCCTCATCGCACCATCGCGGTGCGGCAAGACGCCCACCTCGATCTACCTCGCTCTGCAGCACGGGATCAGGGTGGCGAACTACCCGCTCGTCGAGGAGGACTTCGACACGAGCGAGCTGCCGCGGCCGGTCCGTCCGTATGCCGCGAAGTGCTTCGGCCTCTTGTCGACGGCAGCGCGGCTCAGCCAGGTCCGGGGTGAGCGGCGGCCGGGATCCCGGTACGCCAGTCTGGCGCAGTGCTCCTACGAGCTGCGACGGGCCGAGGCGATGTACCGGACCCACGGCGTGCCCGTGGTCAACTCCTCCGCGATGTCCGTMGAGGAGATCGCCGCCGTGATCATGCAGACCCGACGCCTCACCGACGTCGGCTGACCGACCCGACCCGATCCGGGCAGCCCGGACGGCCGAGCACACATCGACCGAGAATGAAAGGACCTGTTGTGACGAAGAACGTGGCGAGGTTCGCCGAGCTGGGACTGACGGACGTCGAGACCGTCGGCGGCAAGAACGCCTCTCTCGGCGAGATGGTCCAGCACCTGTCCGCGGCGGGCGTCTCGGTGCCCGACGGGTTCGCGACCACCGCTGACGCCTACCGGCGCTTCCTCTCCCACCAGGGCCTGGCCGACCGGATCAACGCCACCCTCGCCGAGCTCGACGTCGAGGACACCCGGGCCCTCGCGGCTGCCGGTGCCGAGATCCGGGAGTCCGTCGAGCAACAGCCCTTCCCGGCCGACCTCGAGGACGACATCCGGACGGCATACGACCAGCTCGTCCGCGACAGCGGCGACGAGGTCAGCTTCGCGGTGCGCTCGAGCGCAACGGCCGAGGACCTGCCCGACGCGTCGTTCGCCGGGCAGCAGGAGACCTTCCTCAACGTCCGCGGCATCGAGAACGTCCTGCACGCGATCAAGCTCGTCTTCGCCTCGCTCTACAACGACCGCGCCATCGCCTACCGCGTGCACAGCGACTTCGACCACTCCGTCGTCGCCCTGTCGGCCGGCATCCAGAGGATGGTCCGCTCCGACGTCGGCTCGTCCGGCGTCATGTTCACGATGGACACCGAGTCCGGCTTCCGCGATGCCGTCTTCATCACGAGCAGCTACGGGCTCGGCGAGGCGGTCGTGCAGGGCGCGGTCAACCCCGATGAGTTCTACGTCTACAAGCCGGCGCTGCGCGAGGGGCGCCCGGCCATCCTCAAGCGCGGCGTGGGAGGCAAGGCGACGAAGATGGTCTACACCGGCGACGCCAGTGTTGGGCGCACCATCGAGTTCGTGCCGGTGCCGGAGGAGCAGCGGCCGCTGCTGTCCATCACCGACGAGGACGTCACCGAGCTGGCCCGGCACGCGCTGCGGATCGAGGAGCACTACGGCCGCCCGATGGACATCGAGTGGGGCAAGGACGGCGTCGACGGCGGCCTCTACATCCTCCAGGCCCGCCCGGAGACGGTCCAGTCGCGCCAGACCGGCTCGACGCTGCGACGGTTCCGCATGGACGAGCGCGGCCCGGTGATCGTCGAGGGTCGCGCGATCGGGCAGAAGATCGGCGCCGGAGCTGTCCGCGTGCTCGCCTCCATCGATGCCATGCACGACTTCCAGGCGGGCGAGGTCCTCGTCGCCGACATGACCGACCCGGACTGGGAGCCGATCATGAAGCGAGCGAGCGCGATCGTCACCAACCGAGGAGGACGCACCTGCCACGCCGCGATCATCGCCCGCGAGCTCGGGATCCCAGCCGTGGTCGGAAGCGGCTCTGCCACAAGGACTCTCACCGACGGACAGGACGTCACCGTCTCGTGCGCCGAGGGTGACACCGGTTTCGTCTACGAGGGGCTGCGCGAGTTCACCGTCACGGAGACCGAGCTCGACGACATGCCCGAGCTGCCGGTCAAGCTGATGATGAACGTCGGCACGCCGGAGCAGGCGTTCGAGTTCTCCCGGCTGCCCAACCGCGGCGTCGGTCTCGCGCGGCTCGAGTTCATCATCAACCGACAGATCGGCATCCACCCCAGGGCGTTGCTCGAGCTGGACGACCAGGAGCCCGCACTCAAGGCCGAGATCGAGGCGCACATCGCCGCGTATGCCGGCCCGCGTGAGTTCTTCGTCCAGCGCGTCGCCGAGGGCGTCGCGACGATCGCAGCAGCCTTCGCACCCGAGCCCGTCATCGTGCGGATGTCGGACTTCAAGTCGAACGAGTACGCCGGCCTGCTCGGCGGCGAGCGCTACGAGCCGCACGAGGAGAACCCCATGATCGGCTACCGCGGCGCCGCGCGATATCTCTCGGCCGACTTCGCCGAGTGCTTCGCGATGGAGTGCGAGGCCTTGAAGTTCGTCCGCGACGAGATGGGCCTGACCAACGTCAAGATCATGATCCCGTTCGTGCGCACCGTCGCCGAGGGGGAGGGCGTCATCGACCTGCTCGCCGCTCATGGGCTGGTCCGCGGCGACAACGACCTGCAGGTCGTCATGATGTGCGAGATCCCGAGCAACGCCGTCAACGCCGACGAGTTCCTCGACCACTTCGACGGCTTCTCCATCGGCTCCAACGACATGACCCAGCTGACCCTCGGCCTCGACCGTGACAGCGCGCTCGTCGCCGGCTCCTTCGACGAGCGCGACCCGGCGGTCAAGAAGATGCTCGCCATGGCCATCAAGGCCTGTCGCGACCGGGGGAAGTATGTCGGGATCTGCGGGCAGGGTCCGTCCGACCACCCGGACCTCGCCGAGTGGCTGCTCGACCAGGGCATCGAGTCGATGTCGCTCAACCCCGACACCGTCGTCGAGACGTGGCTGCAGCTGGCCAGACACGGCAGTGCTCCCGACGGCTCCTGACGCACCACGGTCGACCGGCCGGACGCAGCTTCTGGTCGGGGATGCCGAGCGCAGCCACGATTCGAACAGTTGACTCTGGCGGCCCCTGCCGTGATGTGCAGCGTTTCGCGCCGAAGGGCTGACGGAGACGCACGGCAGCCCACAGACTTCACCCATGGCTCTCACGACCGCGCCGGGTCGCCGGTGAACCTCCTCTGGGGGCTGCTCGTCGTCGTCGCCCTCACGGCGGCGACGGTGACCGCCATGCTGCTGGTGCGCAGGACAGCGCCGGTGGGCGGCTACTTCAGTGACGGCGACCGCGCTGCAGGGGTCTTCGGCGTTCTGGCGACCGGCTTCTCGCTGCTGCTCGGCTTCATCATCTTCCTGGCCTTCCAGTCGTACGACAACTCGCGGGCGGGAGCGGCCACCGAGGCCACGATCGTGGCCCAGATGACCCAGACTGCCCAGTTCCTGCCCTCCGACGTCTCGGGTCGGCTCACGGGTGAGCTCGTCTGCTACGCGCGGTCCGTCGCGGGGGCCGAGTGGGACGCAGTGGACGCAGGCACCCTCGGGGACACGGTCAACCCGTGGGGTGCCCGCATGTTCCTCACCATCAAGTCAGTGCACCCGACGACGGCGACCGAGCAGTCGGCATACGACCGGTGGATGGACGAGACCACCCAGCGGCAGGCCGCGCGCGACGCCCGCCTGCACTCCGCAGAGGGGATCGTCCCCGTGCCGCTGTGGATCGCGCTCGGGCTGCTCAGCCTCGCTCTCTTCGGCTTCATGCTCTTCTTCGCCGACAGCGGCGAACGGGCGCTGACGCAGGGGGTGCTGATGGGCAGCGTGACGGTGGTCATCTCGGTGCTCATGCTGCTCGTGGTGTTCTTCAACCACCCGCACGGCACGGGTATCGGCACGCTGCGACCGACGGAGATGCAGCGCACGCTTCGCCTCATGGACACCCAGCTGGGGATCGTCGGCGTCACGGCCGACCCGCCGTGTGACGCGCGCGGGGTGGCTAGGTGACCGTGCCGCGGTCGGGTGGGCTGGTCACCAGGATCACGACGCTCACCATGAGCACCCAGGCGGGGAAGATGAGCTGCACCCACTTGTGCTCGCCGGCCGCCACCATCAGCCCCAACGCGACGACATAGCCGCTGTAGACCACCCAGCGGGGCAGCGCCCCGGTCCGCAAGCCGACGGTGCTCACCGAGAGCGTGAAGACCGCGGCCATCCGCAGCGCGTAGACCGAGATGAGCCCCTGGGTGGTCACTCGGCCGTAGTCGAACAGCTCGGCGCTCGGGTTCTGCGCGGCCACGAGCGACATCACCGTGCTCGTGGTCACCGAGCCGACGAAAAGCATTGCGAGGAAGAGCAGTCCGCTGCCGAGGAACACAGTCGAGAAGAGGCGGTCCTCGACATCGCCCAGCTGGTCGCGCACCACGCCGATGAACCAGAGGAACGCGATGCCCGCGAACGGGACGAGGTTGAGGCTCAACCCGATGAGCGCGCGTTTCGAGGAGTCTGACTGGAGTGACGCAATGGTCGTGTCCGACAGAGCCAGCCGCACCATGGTCAGCGCTGCCAGCAGCAGGACGCCGAACACGATCCCGGCCAGGGCAGCGGACCGCCGCCCCCGCCAGAACCGTGCGGTCAGCCTGCGAGGAGCAGTCGCCCGACTCATTCTCGGAGCCTAGTTCAGCGTGGGCACGAGTCCGGGGCCAATGCGAGCATCCGGCGCTGGCCATGGCGTGCCTGTCCACGTCGCCGTGGGCCTAGTCACCCGGAGGGGTGGCTGGGGCGAGGCCGGTGCCACGCTTCGGGACGTTACGCCCAAGGCAGTACGCCAGCTCGGATCGCGCGTATGGTGGCAGCACCGAGAGTTTCTCGCATGCTGTCATCCAAGGCAATGTCGTTCCCGGCGAATGCACATCGCAGGGGCGACCACCAGGGGTTGCCTCACGAAGGCAGCGTGTCCCATGTTCCCCAGCTGGCCCTACCCACCCTTCGTCCTGGAGCAGGATGCGCTCGCCCATCTGTGGCTCGACACGGCCGAATCGGACGGTGACGCTGCCCGCGTGCGCCTCTGTGGCGAGCTCGACATCACTACCGTCGACGACCTGGCCCGATGGGTCGAGCTGTTGCGCCTGGACTCCCGAGAACGCCTGGTCATCGACCTCTCCGCCGTGAGCTTCTGCGACGCTGCCGGACTGAGCGTCCTCACCACGTTGCACCGGACTCTCTGCAGCGAGGGTCGACGACTCACGCTGCACGACGTGCCGATCGCGGTTCGACGCATCATGGCCATCACCGGCGACGACCGAAACCTTGACATCACCTGACCGGCAAGAGCACCGAACGAGTCTGAGCAGGACCCGGGGGGAGCCGTCGCGGTCAGCTGGGGGAACCGCGATGCCGCCGGGCGTCGATCTCCCGGCGCAGGCGGCGGTTCTCGTCCTGCAGGTCGAGCAGCATCCGGATGCCGGTGAGGTTGACGCCGGTGGCCATGAGGTCGGCGATCCGGCGCAGTCGCAACAGGTCGTTGGCGCTGTAGCGTCGTGTGCCGCCGCCCGTGCGGTCCGGTGTGAGCAGCCCTCGTGCCTCGTAGAGCCGCAGGCTCTGCGCCTCCAGCCCGACGAGCTCCGCGGCCACGGTGATGCCGTAGACCCCGCGGTCGGCGTCGGGAGTCGTACCGCTCGGCACGAGCACTCGCCTCCTCCTGCACAACCGGGTCGTGGCCTCTTGCGTCGATCATGGCATCGGTGCTAAAAGAAATCTATAGCGCATGCCATAGATCGCACCAGGCGGTCATGGCCACCATGGAGCATCACCGAGATCGATGGAGGTGAAGACGATGCTGATGCGCACCGACCCCTTCCGTGACTCCTTCCGTGACCTGGACAGGATGGCCCAGCTGGCCCTCGGGACGGCCGGAACCCTTGCCCGCCCGTCGGCCATGCCGATGGATGCCTGGCGTGACGGAGACACCTTCCGTGTCGAGCTCGACCTACCGGGTGTCGACCCGTCCTCGATCGACCTCGATGTCGAACGGAACGTCGTCACCGTCAGGGCCGAGCGACCGACCCGCGCCAGCGACGCCGACCTCATCGCCGCCGAGCGGCCGCGGGGCGTGTTCAGCCGGCAGCTCGTCCTGGGCGACAGTCTCGACACGGACCGCATCCAGGCCAGCTACGACTCCGGCGTGCTCTCGCTGTCGATCCCGGTCGCCGAGAGGGCCAAGCCCCGAAAGATCGCCATCGCGCACCAGGACGAGCGACAAGCCATCACGAGCTGAGAGCGGTGCCGCCGTGATCACGCCGCCCGCGGGTGACGGCCGCCTCCGCGGTGCCGAGGTCGACGAGGAGTTCATGGCGCTCGTGTGCGCCGACGAGGAGCTGCTCGCCGCGGAGTTCGAGGCCATCATCGCGGCGGGCTGGTCGCCACCGGGCGCAGTCCCGCCAGAAGGGGACACGGGGCGTCCCGTCGTGGCTCGTCCTCGCGATGTCGTATGCCGTGGGCGCCGTCCCAGCGTGAGGCCGCGGAGGTTACCCGGCCGGCAGCGCTCACCCCCGCTCTGCGCTCGAGCGGCGCACGCGACGTGAAGGAGGTGGGTGCCGGCAGGAGCAGGGTCTGTCGAGTCCCCGGGTGAACTCGTGTCACCCGGGGACTCGTCATGACCGGCTCAGGCTGAGTGGCTGCAGTTCGCGCACGTGCAGTCGTCGCAGCTGCACGAGTCGCACGTGCACCCGTCCGGGCAGTTCTCGCAGTCGCAGGGGCTCTCGGGCTCCGTCTGGATGGGGACGGCTGGGATCTGGCCGCTCATCAGGAGACCACCGCCTCGATCGCCTTCTTCATGGCGCTCGGCTGCTCGGGCCGACGTGGAGCCCGCTTCCTGGCCTCCAGCAGGTCCTCACCGAGCTCCTGAAGCTGCTTGCGGCCGAGGCCCTCGCGCACCTTCGGGAACCAGTCCTGCTCCTCCTCCTCCATGTGGTGCTCGACGTTCTCGATGAGCACGGTGGTCTTGGCGTCGAACCGCTCGTCCGTGGCGTCCATGGTCGCGAGCTCGACACACAGCACGTCCGCGACGTGGTGCTCCTCGTACGACTCGAGCACGTCGTCCTCGAGGTCGGGGAGCAGCTCGCGCACCCGCGGGTACATGACCTCGTTCTCGATGTAGGTGTGCACGGTGAGCAGCTCCAGGATCGTGTCGACGATCCCTTGCTTCTGCACCGCGGTCTGTCCCGACTTCCGGAAGGCGCGGAACTGCTTGCGGACCTCCTGATGGTCCTCCTTGAGCAGGACGATGGCGTCCGTGGACATGTGAGCTCCTTCGAGTGTGCGCAATGAGTGGGAGAGGCGACCGGCGTCGCACGCACGACTGCCTCGTGATCTTCGTACCCATCACCGGCGGTCCTCAACGAGCCGCGGCTTGGGGGCGGGCCCCGCTGGGTACCCCTTAGCCAGACGCCGACGCCCTGTCGGCATGCCAGACCAGCGAAGGAGGCCGAGTGTCGCTCGAACGGACCGACAGGTCAGGAGGCGCGGCGAGGATGCAGGTCGAGGAGCTCGTGCTCGTGCGGCACGGGGAGAGCGTCGGCAACATCGCGGACGCCGATGCGCGCAGGCGCGGCGCCGGACGGTTGGACCTGGACACGCGCGACCCGGACACGCCCCTGTCCGAGCGTGGCGAGCAGCAGGCGAGGGTGCTCGCCCGCCACCTCGCGCGCAGCGAGGAGCGGCCCCCGGACGTCGTGCTCACCTCCCCGTACGCGCGAGCCGCCACGACCGCGCACGTCGTCGCGGCGGCGGCACAGCTGGACCCGGTGCTCGACGAGCGGCTGCGCGAGCGCGACCTCGGGATCCTCGACGGACTGACGGGTGTGGGCATCCGGGAGACCCTCCCGGAGGAGGCGGAACGTCGTGCGCGGCTGGGCAAGTTCTACTACCGCCCGCCGGGTGGCGAGAGCTGGACGGACGTCGCGCTGCGCGTGCGTCATGTCGTCCGTGACCTCGGCCAGCTGTACGCGGACCAGCGCGTCTGGATCTTCACCCACCAGGCCGTGATCATGAGCTTCCGCCTCGTGCTCGAGGGGCTGGACGAGCAGGCCCTGCTCGACGTCGACCGGAACGAGCCGCTGGGGAACTGCTCCCTGACCCGGTATCGCCGCGATGGCGGCGGGTCGCTCGAGCTCGTGACCTTCGCGGACGTCCGACACCTCGAGGCTTCGGAGGTGGAGGAGACGCATGAGCCGACACCGGAGACGACCCTCGACCCGGGCGGCCGCGACGCTCCCGTCGACGTGCGGGGAGACGAACCACGACATGGCCCGCCGGCGGGCACACCTGTCGACGAGCGAAGGACGACCTGAGATGACAGCTGAGACACCGGTCACCATCGACCGGGAGCTGCTGCGGACCAAGGCCCTGCCCTCTACGGACGGCGACAAGTCCGCACGCGGGACGGTGCTCGTCGTCGGGGGAGCCCGTCAGACTCCCGGCGCCGTCCTGCTCGCCGCCGAGACCGCCCTGCGCCTCGGGGCCGGCAAGGTGCAGGTCGCGACAGCACGCGACACGGCGGCGGCGGTCGCCGCGGCCCTTCCCGAGGCCTTCGTCGAGGGGCTCCCGGTCCTGGACAACGGCGAGCTGGCCGCGGATGGGGCCGACCGCGTGGTCGAGCTCGCGGAATCGGCTGACGTCGTGCTGCTCGGCCCCGGGCTCGGTGACCCCGAGTCCGCCAACCTCCTTCTCTCGCAGATCGTCCCGCGCGTGGACGTGGATCTCGTCATCGATGCCCTCGGGACCGCCTACCTCACCGGTCGTCTCGACGGGGTCCGCCACCTGACCGGGCGGGTGGTGCTCACCCCGAACGCCACGGAGCTCGCCGCGATGCTCGAGCGGCCCGAGGAGGACGTCGAGCAGGACCTGCTCGGGGCGGCCCGTGAGCTCGCGGACCAGACCGGCGCCGTCGTGCTCAGCGGCGCTGGGACCTCCTATGTCGTGTCTCCTGGCGGCGAGGCCTGGTGCTCCGACGCCGGACCCACGGCCCTGGCCACGGCCGGCTCGGGGGACGTCAAGGCCGGCGCCGTCGCCGGCCTGGTGGGTCGTGGCGCGTCGCCCGAGCAGGCCGCGATGTGGGGACTGTGGCTGCACGGCAAGGCCGGCGAGCGTCTGGCGCGAGAGCAGCCGGGCTTCCTCGCCCGCCATGTCGTCGAGGCCATCCCGCACGAGCTGGCCCGTGCCGAGGACGGGGACGACCCTGCGTCGTCATGACGCGTCCGGGCGAMCACCTCCTGACCGACGGGTCCACGTCCCTCTACCGGCGACGGCCCAGCCGGCCCAGCCTGCCCAGCTCGCCCACGGCCGCCCGCAGGCCCGAGCCGTGACCACCCTCGAGGCGGTTGCCCTCCGGGACGCTGTGCAGCACGTTGCCCTCGTGCGGTGGCAGGGTGTCGGACCGGTCCGCAGCGAACCGGCCGAAGAGTGGCCCGACCCAGGCGTCGAAGACGCGGGGCAGCAGGGCGAAACCGAGACGCGTCACGCCGTCGAAGGCGCCTCCGTGGGTGACCGGGCGGGGGTGCTCGAGGACGTGGGCGACGAGCCGTCCCGCCTTCTCGGCCGACCACACGACCGGTGGTGGGCGGCCGGCGGGACCCCCGGCATACGCGGCTTGGCGGTAGATGGGCGTGTCGATCCCCGGCAGCGAGACGTAGGAGATGTGCAGGTCGGGGATGTCGCGGTTCTCGATCAGCGCCTGCCGAGCCAGTGCCCGGACCCCCCATTTGCTCACGGTGTACGCACTCATGGTCGGGACGGCGATGTGGCCGATCATCGAGCCCACGAGCACCACCGAACCGCAGCCCTGGCGGCGCAGGTGGGGGAGCACGTGTCGCAGCACGTTGGCCGAGCCGATCAGGTTCGTCTCGACCACTGCGTCGAAGAGCGGCGCCGCCAGCTCGTCGAGGCGGCCGTAGGCCACCACCCCTGCACCGTGGACGACACCGTCGAGGCGCCCCTCGGTGCGGACGACCTCTCCCACGGCCCGCGCCACGGCGCCGTCGTCGCGGACGTCGACCGGCAGCACCGTGACCGACGCGGCGCCGAGGGTGCGGCACTGCTCGGCGGCCCGTTGGAGGGGCCCTTCCCCGCGAGCCAGCAGAGCGAGGCCCCGACCGCGTCGGGCCAGCTCCGTGGCCACGGCAAGGCCCACGCCGCTCGACGCACCCGTCACGAGGACGACGGGGACGCCGGATTGAGGAGGGGCAGCCGTCGGGTCCATGCTGACGACGTGCCCCCTCGGTCCCTGTCGCAAACGCGGGATTGGCCCCACGACCCAGCGGGTACGGCACGACCACCGGAGGAGAGGACATCGTGACGACGACAGACGCCGTGGTCATCGGCAGCGGGCCCAACGGGCTCGTCGCCGCCAACCTGCTCGTGGACGCCGGCTGGTCGGTGGTGGTGCTGGAGGAGCAGGAGACCCCCGGCGGCGCCGTCAGGAGCGACAGCTCGGTCGCGCCCGGCTTCATCCACGACACGTTCAGCTCCTTCTACCCGTTGGCCGCGGGATCGCCGACCATCCGTGGCCTGCAGCTCGAGGACCACGGCCTGGAGTGGGTCCAGGCCCCCTCGGTGCTCGGCCACTCGTTCCCTGAGGGGCGCTGGGGCGTGCTCCACCGGGACCGGGCTGCCACCGCGGCGGCGCTCGACGAGCAGGCCCCCGGCGATGGCGACAGCTGGATCGCCCTGTGCGAGACCTGGGACCGGGTGGGCGACGACCTCGTCCGGTGCCTGCTCAGTCCCTTCCCTCCCGTCCGTGGCGGCGCGGGCCTGGGATGGCAGGTGATGAGACCCGGGGGGTGGGAGCTGCTGCGCGAGCTGCTCATGCCTGCGCGGAGTCTCACCGAGCGCCTCTTCCGCGGCGAGGCGGCCCGGATGCTCGTGGCCGGCAACGCGGCACATGCCGACATCGCCCTCGAGGCGCCGGGTTCAGCAGCCATGGGCCTCCTTCTCGTCCTCCTCGGCCAGACCGTCGGCTTCCCGGTGCCGCGAGGTGGGGCAGGCGAGTTCTCGGCCGCCATGGTCCGCCGGTTCCAGTCCCGTGGAGGCCAGCTCTTTCTGGGAGAGCGGGCCGAGGGCGTACGCGTGGAGGACGGTCGCGCGGTCGCCGTGCGCACGGCGTCCCGGGAGATCGCCGTCCGGCGGGCCGTCGTCGCCGACGTCTCGGCGCCCGCCCTCTACGGCGGCCTCGTCTCGTGGGACCAGCTGCCCACCCGGCTGCGCCACCGGATGGGCCGCTTCGAGTGGGACCCCTCGACCGTCAAGGTGGACTGGGCGCTCGACGGACCCGTTCCCTGGGACGGTGCGCCGGAACMGTCGCCGGGCACCGTGCACATCGCGGACTCGCTGGACGGGATGACCCTGTCCGGCAGCCAGGTGGCCGCCGGCCTGGTGCCCGAGAAGCCGTTCCTGCTCGTAGGCCAGATGGGCGTCGCCGACCCGACGCGGGTGCCGCCGGGCCACGAGGCGCTGTGGGCCTACACCCATGTGCCGCAACAGGTTCGGGGCGATGCCGGCGCTGGACGCCCCGGCCTGCGCGAGGTGCGGGGCCGTTGGGACGAGTCCGACCTCGAGGCCATGGCCGAACGGGTCGAGGAGCGCATCGAGAGCCGCGCTCCGGGATTCCGCGACCGCATCACCGCTCGTCGCGTGCTCGGGCCGCACGAGCTCGAGGCGCGCGACAGCAACCTCGTCGGCGGGGCGATCAACGGCGGCACCGCCAGCCTGCACCAGCAGCTGGTGTTCCGCCCGGTCGCGGGGTCCGGACGACCCGAGACCCCGGTCAAGGCGCTCTACCTCGCGTCGGCCTCGGCTCACCCCGGYGGTGGCGTGCACGGCGCGTGTGGTGCGAACGCTGCCCGAGCAGCACTGTGGCACAACAAGATCCAACTCCCATGGAGGCGCAGATGAGCACGACGACCCGCACGATCCACGCCACACCCGACGCCGTCTTCGAGGTGCTCGCCAACGGTTGGAGCTACGGCCAGTGGGTGGTCGGAGCCTCCCGCGTCCGCGACGTCACCGAGGGCTGGCCGGCCGAGGGCACCCACATCCACCACTCGGTCGGCGCGTGGCCATTGCTCATCGACGACACCACGACGGTCCGGGCCTGCGAGCGGCCGATCCTGCTGGAGCTCACGGTGCGCGCCTGGCCGTCGGGGGAGGGCGCCGTGCGGCTCACGTGCCGCGCCGACGGTGACGACACCGAGGTGACGATGGAGGAGGACGCCACCAAGGGGCCGGCCGCCCTGATACCCAAGGCRCTGCGGGACGTGGTGCTCGAGCGCCGCAACGGGGAGTCGTTGCGGCGCCTGGCCATCCTTGCCGAGCGCGCCGGGAAGGCGGGCGACCGGGGCCCTCGGTGACGAGGCGGGTGCGCCCTCGTCCCGGTCGCTCGCAGTGTGGACCTCGGCCTGGTCAGCCGGCCAGTGACGAACCCGTCTCCAGCTCGCTGAGGAAGTGGGCGAAGCCACCGGGTGCGCGTCCACGCGTACGCCCCGAGGTGCGGACGTGCAGGGCCGACGAGGCAAGGCAGGTGTCTCCGGAGACGCGCGCCCGCTCGACGAGGCCGACGTCCTCGTGCAGGGGCAAGGCCTGGAACCCACCGCTGGACACATAGGTCGACAGGCGCAGGCCGAGGTTCGCGCCGTGGACGTGATGGTGACCGTCGCGGAGCTGGTGGAGTGCTCGCCAGCGCGTCAGCACGGCGGGGTCCAAGTCGTCGCTGTCCGGTTCGACCGTGCCGGTGACGAGGTCGACCCCGGCGTCAGCGAGGATCGCCTGGCGCACGAGCCAGTCTCTCGGGACGACACAGTCGGCGTCGGTGTTGGCCAGCCAGTGCCGCCCACGCTCGGAACCGGGCACCCCCGCCGTGGCCGCCGCAACCCCGTGTGCGCGTGCGGCGCCCACGCAGCGGTAGGCCACCTCGACCGAGCGGACGTCGGGATGCCGTCGTGCGACGTCACGGGACCCGTCAGTGCAGGCGTCGAGGACGAGGGTCACGTGGGTCGTGATCGCCGGGCGCACATGGCGCAGCTCGTCCACCGCGTCCTGCAGGGTTCGCAGCGTGCGGGGGAGCAGCGCCTCCTCGTTGTTGGCCGGCACGACGACGTGCAGGTGGGTCAGGCTCTCCATGGCGCCCCCGACCCTGCCGTGCTCACGAGGACCCCGCCTTGTGGACCGTGGTCCGGGAGAACACGTCCAGCTGGAAGTCGGCTTCGACATGCGTGACGATGACCGGCAGGTCCGAGTGCTCGCGCCAGATCTCGTGAACCCGCGGCCCGTCAAGGGGCCACCCGCGCACGGGATGTCGCCAGTGGCAGAGCACGACCGCGCCGTCGTCCGAAAGGGAAGCCCCGACGCGGGCGACCAGCCGTCGCAATCGATCCCGGCTCAGGAAGTAGCCGACCTCGGACACGACGACCAGGTCGAAACGCCCGCCGGGCCAGTCCTCGGGGACGCTGGCCTGCAGCACGGAGACGCCGCCCACCGCATGCACGTCGCTCGTGCCGGTGTCGAGCGACGCGCGGGCCGCCGAGGTCGCGGCGGCGCTCTCGTCGACGACGACCAGCTCGTCGCAGCGCCTGGCAAGCTCGGCCGCCAAGGCCCCGACCGATCCGCCGACCTCGAGGGCCCGGTCATATCGCTGGTGGGGGAGGGCGGCCAGCGTGACGAGCCGCTTCCGCTGCTCGTACCAGCTCGTGCGCACCCGCCACGGGTCGGCGGAGGTGTCGTGCAGCCGCTCCAGGCTGTCGTCGGCCGCCGGGTCGAGCTGGAGGAAGACCTCGAACGGACGACGAAAGTGCTCCAGCATCCCGTCGTGCAACACCACCTCGTCCCCCGTCGCGTCGGTCAGCGGCGCCACCTGGGTGCGATGGAGGACGATCGCGCTCCCCTTGGCCCGGCGGATGTCGTCAGGCAGAGGCAGGGCCCGGAACGCCGCCCAGGGGGCGTGCTCGGGGTCGCACCAGTGC
>NZ_JBFULD010000060.1:0-15282 GCF_056400505.1 Terrabacter sp. P5_B1 | reverse complement strand
CGCCGCTCGCCCTCCTGCGTGCGAGCGGTCCGACCGCGCTCTCGCTCGACACCTCGCTGCTCCGCCCGCGCGAGTGGGAGGGCGTGGCGGTCGCGGTGGAGGACGGCATACGCCTCCACGCGGGTGTGGTGCCCACGGACGGCGGGCGCACCCGCCCCCAGGACCTCTCCGCCACCCTCGTGGAGGCCTGGACCCGAACCGGCCTGCCGCTGCGCTCGCTGGCCGATGTCGTCGTCACGCCCGCATGCGGTCTGGCCGCCGCGTCGCCCGACGTGGCGCGAGCAGTGCAGCGCGCCGCGGTCGAGACCGCCCGCGAGCTCGAGGAGCGCAGCGTCGGGTGACAATGCACCCGAGCGGGTCGAACCAAGGACGCGAGAGGCCGGTCACCAGCAGGTGACCGGCCTCGTCAGGCGCTGAGGGGGCTCAGAGCGCGGAACCCGCGGTCCACGTCGCCCAGCTGAGGTTCCAGTCGGCGTAGCCGTTGCCCATGGTCATGGGCCGGGGCGTGCCGGTGGTCTCCACGACGTCGCCGATCATGACGTTGTCGTAGAGCCAGCCGGCGTCGGGCTCGCTCATGCCGGTGCAGCCGTGGCTGACGTTGCGGTGTCCCTGGTCGGCCACGGACCACGGAGCGCTGTGGAGGAACTCTCCGGAGTCGGTGACCCGCATGGCGTACTTCACCGGAGTGTCCGCGTAGTAGTTCGGGTCATCCTTCTTCAGCCCGATGGTCTCGGCCTTCATCGTGATGTCGGTCTGCTTGTCCATGATCACCTTGACGCCCGAGCGCGTGATGAAGCCGGGACGACCGCCGGTGACGGGGATGTGCTTGGCCAGCTTGCCGTTGATCATCACGTCCATCTGGTCGGTCGTGAGGTTGACCTTGGCGACGAGCGAGCGGCCGATCGTGAAGTCCGACGTCTGGCTCAGCTGGCCGTAGCGGGCGCCACCGGCGGGCACGCCGTTGAGGTCGGCCTCGACGTGGACCTTGCTGCCCGCCTTCCAGTACGCCTTGGGGCGCCAGTGCGCCTCGCGGGAGCTGAGCCAGTACCAGGAGCCGGCCTGCGCTGGCGTCGCCGTCACCACCATGTGCTTCTCGAAGGTCGCCTTGTCGACGACGGGGAGGTCGAAGCGCACGACGACCGGCATGCCGATGCCGACGGTGCCGCCGTCACGCGGCGAGACCGCAACGTCCACCTGGTCGTCGAGGGTGAGGTTCGCGGTGCGGAACGTCTTGGTCGTCTGCGTGGTCTTGCCGTCGGCGTCCGTGGCCTGCATGGTCAGGGTGTACGCGACGCCGGGCTCGAGGAGGTCACCCGCGGTCCACGTGCCGCCCCGGAGCGTGCCGTCGACCGAGATGCGGTTGCCCTTCTTGCTCGTGTAGAAGAGCCAGGCCTTGATCAGGGTGCCCTTCTGCGCCGAGGCCGTGACGCGCGTGTCGACGGCGACACCCTCCGCGTCGGCGGCAGGCGTCGTCGTGAAGACGACCGGCTCGGTGGTCGGGGCGGGAGCCTGCGACGGCGTCCCACCGGACACGTCCGACGCCGAGCTACCGGGCTTGGCGCGGTCAGCAGGTGCGGGCGTGCTGCAGGCCGAGACGCCGAGCACGGCCATGGCGGCCATCCCCGAGACCACGGCGGAACGGAAGCTCGACTTCACGCGTGATTACCCTTCGCAGACGAGACGCCACCCGTTCCGGGGCGGAACGGGGCGCGACACGTCGATAGTGCCTCTGCCCCCAAGTGTCACCGATCGGGCCCAATACGCCAAAACCAACGGCGAGTCCAGCCGCTGCGCGTGTCGTCCCCGCGGGCGGTCGTCAGGAGGCGTCCTGGGCGCGGACCTCGCGGCGCAGGATCTTGCCGGTCGGCCCCTTGGGCAGCTCGTCCAGACTCCAGATCCGGCGAGGGTACTTGTAGGCGGCGAGGCGCTCCCTGACGTAGGTCTGGACATCCTCCAGCGTCGTGGTCGAGCCGGGCCGGAGCACGACTGCCGCCCCGACCTCCTCGCCCATGAGCTCGTCGGGCACGCGCACGACCGCGGCCTCGAGGACGTCGGGGTGCGTGTAGAGCACCTCCTCGACCTCGCGCGGGTAGACGTTCATGCCGCCGCGGATGATCATGTCCTTCTTCCGGTCGACGATCGTGAAGTAGCCCTCGTCGTCGACGGTCGCGAGGTCGCCGGACCGGAACCACCCGTCGGGGATGGCCTCCCTCGTGGCCTCGGGGCGGTTCCAGTAGCCCTTCATGATGTTCTCGCCGCGGATCGCGATCTCGCCGATCTCGCCGGCGGCGGTGTCGTTGCCCTCCATGTCGACGAGCTTCATCTTGCAGCCCGGGATGGCTCGGCCGATGGTGCCGGGCTTGGTCGGCTTGTCGGGCATGTTGAAGGACGCGACGGGTGAGGTCTCGGACAGGCCGTAGCCCTCGAGGATCTGGCACCCGAACTTCTCCTCGAAGGCCTTCATGACCTGGGCCGGCATGGCCGAGCCACCGGACGCGCACGTGCGCAGGCTGCTCGTGTCGGCCTGGTCGGCGTTCGGGTGGTGGAGGATCGCGGCATACATCGTCGGGACGCCCTGGAAGATCGTCACGTCGTCGCGTCCGAACATCTCGATGGCCTTGGCCGGGTCGAAACGGGGGAGGAGCGTCAGGGTGCTGCCGCGCTGGACCGAGGTGTTGAGCCCGCAGGTGAGGCCGAAGACGTGGAAGAGGGGCAGGCAGCCCATGATGACGTCGTCCTCGGTGATCTCCATGATGTCGGCCGCCGAGCGCTCGGCGTTGCGGTGGAGGTTGAAGTGCGTCAGCTCGGCGCCCTTGGGCTTGCCGGTGGTGCCGCTCGTGTAGAGGATCACCGCGGTGTCGTCGTCGGCGCGCGGGGCCGGCTCGAGCACCGGGGCCGCTGCCGACTCGGAGGCGTCGAACTGCCCGTCGGCCGGGCCCAGCGGGCCGCACACGACAAGGCGCGTGCCGGTCTCGGCAGCCGCCTTCCCGGCCTCGTCGGCGAAGTCGGGCCACACGAAGCTGAAGCGGGCGCCACTGTCCTCGTAGAAGTACTGGATCTCCCCGGACTTCAGCAGCGGGTTCATCGGCACGACCACGCCGCCGGCCAGGAGCGTGCCGTAGAAGGCGACAGGGTATGCCGGCACGTTGGGGAGGATGAGCGACACCCGGTCGCCGGGCTCGAGACCCGCAGCCCGCAGCCGGCCGGCCACTGCTGCCGCCGCGCGGTGCAGCGCCGACCACGACAGCTCGACCTGGTCGAGCTTGATGCCCACCTTGTCCGGGACGCGAGCCGCGGTGGCGACGAGGTTGGTGGCGAGGTTGGTCATCTCTGCTCCTTCGCAGGGGGCGGGCGCGGGCTCGCGCCCATTGTCACCGCTGGGTCGCCCGGTGAACAGACCGGTGCGCCGTGACGAGTGTCATCGACCGGGCACCGTCGGGACCGGCTGGCAGGATGAGCCCGTGAGCGAGAGCACCGGCCCCACCACTGTCACCGACGAGGTCCCGACCGAGGTCCACCAGGAGTGGGCAGACCTTGCCGAGCAGGCTGCCGCAGCCCAGTTCGCCTACCACGTCAAGGACGCGCCGACGATCAGCGACGGCGAGTACGACCAGCTCATCCGGCGCCTCAACGCCCTCGAGGGTGAGTACCCGTCGCTGCGCACGCCCGACAGCCCGACGCAGAACGTCGGGGGCGCCTCGTTCGCGACCGGCTTCGAGACCGTCGACCACGTCGAGCGCATGCTGAGCCTCGACAACGCCTTCTCCTTCGAGGAGCTCCAGACCTGGGCCGAGCGCGTCGAGCGAGAGGTGGGGGCGGGAGCGCACTACCTCACCGAGCTCAAGATCGACGGGCTCGCCATCAACCTGCTCTACGAGAAGGGCCGCCTCGTGCGGGCGCTGACGCGAGGTGACGGACGCACCGGCGAGGACGTCACCAACAACGTCCGCACCATCGAAGGCGTCCCGGAGCGGTTGTCCGGTGCTGACGTGCCGGCTCTGGTCGAGGTCCGCGGCGAGGTCTTCTTCCCGACCGCGGCCTTCGCCGACCTCAACGCCAGCCTCGTCGAGGCGGGCAAGGCGCCCTTCGCCAATCCCCGCAACGCGGCCGCCGGCTCGCTGCGCCAGAAGGACCCCAAGGTGACGGCCAGCCGTCCGCTGCGCATGCTCGTCCACGGCATCGGCGCACGCCGCGGCTTCGACGTCGAGCGCCAGAGCGAGGCGTATGCCGTCCTGCGCGCCTGGGGGCTGCCCACCTCGGACGAGGTGCGCGTGCTCGACGACATCGCCGCCGTCGAGGAGTTCGTGACCTACCACGGCGAGCACCGCCACGACCGTGCCCACGACATCGACGGCATCGTCGTCAAGGTCGACGAGGTCCCGCTCCAGCGCCAGCTCGGCGCGACCTCCCGGGCGCCGCGCTGGGCCATCGCCTTCAAGTACCCGCCGGAAGAGGTCAACACCAGGCTCCTCGACATCCGCGTCAACGTCGGCCGCACCGGGCGGGTCACCCCCTACGGCGTCATGGAGCCCATCGTCGTCGCCGGCTCGACCGTCGAGCAGGCGACGCTGCACAACCCCTACGAGGTGGAGCGCAAGGGGGTCCTCATCGGTGACACCGTCGTCCTGCGCAAGGCCGGTGACGTCATCCCCGAGATCGTCGGGCCCGTCGTCGACCTGCGCGACGGCACCGAGCGCGCCTTCGTCATGCCGACCGAGTGCCCCGCGTGCGGCACGCCACTCGCCCCCGAGAAGGAGGGCGACAAGGACATCCGCTGTCCCAACAGCCGCTCGTGCCCGAGCCAGCTGCGCGAGCGGGTCTTCGCCCTGGCCTCCCGTGGCGGCCTGGACATCGAAGCGCTCGGGTGGGAGGGGTCCATCGCGCTGCTGGACTCGGGCATCATCACCGATGAAGGGGACCTCTTCGCCCCTGCGGAGGGCAGCTCGCACGCGGGGGACTACGGCATCACCCGCGAGAAGCTCACCCGCGTCCCGCTCTACACGCGCGCCGCGAAGAAGACCGATGCCGCCGAGAGCGTAGTCGACGGACGTGTCCTGTCGGCCGGTGGGAGCACGCTGCTGGCCGAGCTCGAGAAGGCCAAGACGCAGCCGTTGTGGCGGGTCGTCGTGGCCCTGTCGATCCGGCACGTCGGCCCCACCGCCGCCCGGGCGCTCGCGACGCACTTCGGCTCGATGGAGGCGATCCGAGCCGCGTCGACCGAGGAGCTCGCGCAGGCCGAGGGGGTCGGGGGCGTCATCGCCGAGGCCGTGACCGACTGGTTCGCGGTCGACTGGCACCAGGAGATCGTCCGCAAGTGGGCCGACGCCGGCGTCAGGATGGCCGACGAGGTCGACGAGTCCGTGGAGCGCACGCTCGAGGGCAAGACGGTCGTCGTCACGGGATCGCTCGAGGGCTTCTCCCGCGATGAGACGAAGGAGGCCATCATCAGCCGCGGCGGCAAGGCGTCCGGCTCGGTGTCGAAGAAGACGGACTACGTCGTCATCGGGGCCAACGCCGGCTCCAAGGCGGCCAGGGCCGAGGAGCTGGGCCTGACGATCCTCGACGAGGACGGCTTCCGCCGGCTCCTCGCGACCGGCTCCCCGGACTGACCGACACCGAGGTGGCTCCCCGTTCACGCATTTCGTCGGGTTCAAGCGTTTCGTGCTCCGGCGGGCCACCCGGTCCTTATCCTCGGACTGCCAGCTCACACTCCCGACAGGTGGTTTGCCATGGGTCGACCCATCTTCCGCCGTGTCCTCGCCGCGGTGACCGCAGCCGCGGCGGCGCTCACCGTCGGCGCGGCCTCACCATCCGTGGCGGCCGACGCGTGCAGCGTCAACACACCGTCGCGCTGGACGATCTCCAGTCCCTTCAAGGCAACGTACGTGGGTCTCGCCGGAGACTGCCCTCCGGGCGTGTACGCGAGCTGGTTTGCGTACTCCAGTCAGGGTCCGGAGGACACGCTGACGTTCGACGGGACGCACATGGCCTACTTCGACATGTACGACCTCGCGACACTGGGCAGATGGACCTGGCGACCCTCACTCTGCTTCTTCGCCGACTTCACCGAGGTGTGCGCGCAGAACACGCGGACGATGGATGTCCGTCTCGGCGGCTGGTCCCGTCTGACTGCCACCCGGTCGGGTTCCCGCGTGACCGTGTCGACCTCCGTCGCCCGCTACGCCTACTCACTCGACCGCTTCGTTCCCTGGACCAACGTGCGCGGGACCGTGCAGTACAAGGCCCCCACCGCCACGGCGTGGACGAGCCTCAAGTACGTCTATGCCGGCTCGAGCGGGCGCTACAGCTTCACCTACACCACCCCGAGCACCCGTGACTACCGCGTCGTGTTCCCGGACACGCCGCTCATCTGGGGCCACACCAGCGCAACCGTTCGACGCTGACCCGCACCGGATCGGTTGCCCGTTTCGACCTCTTCGAGCGATTCGTCCGCGCGGTGGCGCCGGCACACCTAGCATCGCCCTGCCACCCACCACTCTCGACAAGGGACCAAGCAATGTCTCGAACCTCCCTCCGCCGCGCCGTCGCCACTGTTGCGGCGTTGGGCGCAGCGCTCGCCGTGAGCGCCGCGGCCCCAGCCTCCGCGGCCGGCACCTGCAGCGTCAACGCCCCGACGCGCTGGACGATCTCCAGCCCGTTCAAGACCACGAACATCTCCCTCGGGTCGGACTGTGCCGCAGGCACCCACGCCGCCTGGGAGGCCGTGGCGAGCAGCGGAACGGTCGACGCCCTGGTCTACGACGGCACGCGCACTGAGCCGTTCGACGTGTACGACGACGACCCGCTCGGCCGGTGGACCTGGCGCCCCGCCGACTGCTTCAGCGCGGACTTCTCCGAGCAGTGCACCCAGAACACCCGCACGATGGACGTCCGCCTCGGCGGCTGGTCCGGGCTGACGGCCACGAGGTCCGGCTCGAAGGTCACGCTCACCACCTCGGCCGCGCGRTACGCGTACTCCGTCGACAAGTTCGTCCCGTGGACCAACGTGCGCGGCACGGTCCAGTACAAGTCGCCGACCTCGACGACGTGGACGAGCCTCAAGTACGTCTACCCGGCCTCCAACGGTCGCTACACGTTCGCCTACACCAGCTCGAGCACGCGCGACTACCGCGTCGTCTTCCCGGACACGACGCTGATCTGGGGCCACACCAGCGCCACGCTCCGACGCTGACGCCCACGCCACGGCCCGGCGCCGCCCGACCGCCACCGGTCAGGCAGCACCGGGCCGTCGTGTGCGTAGCACCCACATCGCCGTAGCAGGTGTGTGAGCCCGCACCGTCACTTCGTGTGAGCGCCTCCCTAGGCTCTGCGTAGTCGATCGACCCAGCCGGTCGGCACCGCTCACCGCAGCGCGATGCACGAGGAGGTGCAGGTCTTGACGGGTACCCCGTTGCTGGAGACCAGGGCCCTGACCAAGGAGTTCCGTGGTTTCCGCGCCGTCTCGGAGGTCGACCTGTCGGTCGCCTGCGGCACGGTCCACGCCCTCGTCGGACCCAACGGAGCGGGCAAGACCACGCTCTTCAACCTCCTCACCGGCTTCCTCTCACCGACCTCCGGCTCCGTCCTGTTCGACGGCCAGGACATCACCGGCCGCGCCCCCGAGCAGATCGCACCGCTCGGCATCGCGCGCTCCTTCCAGATCACGAGCCTCTTCGAGGCGATGACGCTGCGCGAGCACCTCGAGCTCGCCCTCGCGAGCCCCACCGGCATGGGCAAGCAGTGGTGGCGCTCGGTCACCCGGATGGCGACGTTCAAGGACCGCGCCATGGAGCTGCTCGAGCAGGTGGGACTCGCCGACCGCGCAGGGGCGCCCGCCTCGTCACTCGCGTACGGCCAGAAGCGCGCGCTCGAGCTCGCCATCGCGATGGCGCTCGACCCCAAGCTGCTGCTCCTCGACGAGCCGACCGCCGGAATGGGCATCGAGGACGTCGACCGGACCATCGCCCTCGTCAGGCAGCTCGCGACGGGTCGCACCGTCGTCTTCGTCGACCACAACATGCACGTCGTCGGCTCGCTGGCCGACCGCGTCACCGTGCTCCAGTCGGGGCAGGTGCTCGCGGAGGGACCCTACGAGCAGGTGCGCGCCGACGAACGGGTCATCACGGCATACCTCGGAGCAGCTCATGAGTGACAACGCCAGCCTGACAACCCAAGTCACGAACTCCGTTGAGGGACAGCCGTCCCCGCGCATGCTCGAGGTGGCCGCACTCTCGGCCTGGTACGGCGAGGCGCGCGTGCTGACCGACGTCAGCATCGACGTCGCTCCCGGTGAGGTGGTCACCCTCGTCGGCCGCAACGGCGCCGGCAAGACGACGCTGCTGCGCTCGGTCATGGGCCTGCACCGGCAGACCGACGGCGCCATCAGCTTCGACGGCGCCGACCTGGCCAAACGTTCGGCCGACGCCCGCGCCCGCGCCGGCATCGGCTGGGTCCCCGACGACCGCGGCATCTACGCGAGCCTCACCGTCGCCGAGAACCTGATGCTGCCACCCGTYGTCCACCCGGACGCGTGGCCGCTCGAGCGCGTCTACGAGTTCTTCCCGGTGCTGCACGAACGCCGCGACTTCCCCGGCACCAAGCTGTCGGGGGGCGAGCAGCAGATGCTCGCCATGGCCCGGGTCCTGCGGATGGGTTCCCGGCTGCTGCTGCTCGACGAGCCGAGCGAGGGCCTGGCCCCCGTCATCGTCCAGCGCATCGGCGAGATCATCCGCGAGATCAAGGGCCAGGGGGTCGGCGTGCTCCTCGTCGAGCAGAACGTCAAGTTCGCCTCGACGGTCGCCGACCGGCACTACCTGCTCGCGCAGGGAAAGGTCGTCGAGCACCTCGGCAACGACGACTTCCGGGCTCGCGAGGGCGAGCTGCTCAGCTACCTCGGCATGTAGCCCGGCATCCCGCGGTCCACGGCCGAGTGCACCAAGACCACGCGTCACCCACCCGTTCCACCCCGTCACAAACCAGGAGCAGACATGCGTAGCAGGACAGTCCAGGGCACCATCGCCATCGCGGCGACAGCGTCGCTCTCACTCGCCGCGTGCGGGGGAGCCGGCGGCCCCCAGTCGGGCGGCTCGAGCAAGCTCACCGACGACAAGGTCGTCATCGGTCTGCTCAACGACCAGTCGGGCGTCTACAAGGACCTGTCCGGGCCCAACAGCAAGGTCGCGATCCAGATGGCGATCGACGACTACAAGGCGAAGTACGGCGACAAGGTCGTCGCCAAGACCATCGAGGTCGTCACAGCCGACCACCAGAACAAGGCAGACATCGCCAACTCCAAGGCACAGGAGATGTACGACCGCCAGAAGGCCGACGTCATCCTGGACGTGCCCAACTCCGCCGCGGCGCTGGCCGTCGCGACCCAGGCCAAGGCCAAGAAGAAGCTCTACATCAACATCGGTGCCGGCACGACCGCCCTCACGGGCAAGAGCTGCAACAAGTACACCTTCCACTGGGCCTACAACACCGCTGTCCTCGCGCGTGGCACCGCCGGCGCCATCACGAAGGCCGGTGGGACGAGCTGGAACATCGTCTACCCCGACTACGCCTTCGGCCAGGACATGAACAAGTCGTTCAGCGCCGAGGTCAGCAAGAACGGCGGCACCGTCGGCCAGTCGATCGCCTCGCCCTTCCCGAGCGACAACTTCGCCACCTTCATCACCAAGGCCGGCGAGGGCAACCCCAAGGTCGTCGGCTCGATGCACGCGGGCGGCGACCTCATCAACTTCGTCAAGCAGTTCAACCAGAGCTCGCTCAAGGGCAAGGTCCAGCTCGCCGTCGGCCTCATGTTCATCACCGACATCCACTCGCTCGGGGTCGACCAGTTCGCCGGCACGCAGTTCACGGACGCCTGGTACTGGAACTTCGACGCGCAGAACAAGAAGTGGGCCGACCGCTTCAAGGAGAAGACGAACACCCGTCCGTCCTTCGCACACGCTGCCAACTACTCGGCCGCGATGAACTACCTCGAGGCCGTCCAGGAGGCCGGCACGGACGACGCCGACGCGGTCGTCGGCAAGCTCGAGGGCAAGAAGATCAACGACGTCTTCCTTCGCAACGGCGAGGTTCGCAAGGCCGACCACGCCGTGATCCACGACGTCTACCTCGCCAAGGTCAAGAGCTCGGCCCCCGAGGACTGGGACTACGAGGACATCGTCAAGACGATCCCCGCCGCCGAGGCGTACGGCGAGGCCAACGCCGCCTGCTCGATGAGCTGACCTGCCCGCTGGTATGCCGTCCGGCGGCGTCCCTGAGGACGCGCCGGACGGCATACCAGCGCAGAGCGCCGGCTCCAGCTAGGGCGTGCCCGCACCGATCGACCGCGAACGAGCGAGAGACATGAGCGAATTCATCCAGTACACCCTCCAGGGGCTCGCCGCCGGCGGCTTCTACGCGCTGTCCGCGCTGGGCCTCGCCGTCATCTTCGGCGTCCTCGGGGTCGTCAACTTCTCCCACGGCGCCTGCTACATGCTCGGCGCCGTCATCTCCGCGGTGCTCCTCGCCGAGCTGCACCTGGGCTTCTGGGTCGCGCTCGTGGTCGTCCCGATCCTCATGTTCGGCTTCGGTGTTCTCATGGAGCGGCTGCTCGTGCGCTGGCTCCTGGCGCTCGACCCGCTCTACAACTTCCTGCTGACCTTCGGCCTGACGCTCGTGATCGTCGAGGCGGTCAAGCAGAAGTACGGCGTCTCCGGGCTGCCCTACACGATGCCGGCCGGCCTCGACGGGCAGCTGCAGGTCGGCAGCGTCACCCTCGCGACGTACTCCGTCTTCGCCTGTCTCTTCTCGGTGGTCGTCTGCGTCGCCGTCGGCCTGCTGCTGACCCGGACCCGCATCGGGATGATCGTGCGGGCCGCCACCGAGGCCCCCGAGCGCACCCGGGCCCTCGGCATCAACGTCGGCCGCTGGGTCACCCCGGTCTTCGGCTTCGGCATCGCGCTGGCCGGGCTCGCCGGTGTGCTCGCCGCCCCGACCCGGGCGATCACGGCCGAGATGGGCAGCAACTTCATCATCATCCTCTTCGCCGTCGTCGTCATCGGCGGACTGGGGTCCATCCTCGGCGCGGTCGTCGCCGGCTTCCTCGTCGGCCTCGTGGAGGCCTACGGCGTCGCCTACGCACCCGCCTACGCCCAGATCGTCATCTTCGTGCTGATGGCGTTCGTCGTTCTCGTCCGGCCCTCGGGGCTCTTCGGACGGGAGGAGGTCGCATGAGCGAGCAGATGACCGCCAAGGTCGACGTCGACCTGGCCCAGCCCTCGATCCTCTCGCGCCGCAACCCGCTGCGCTACGTCATGCTGCTGGCCGGCCTCGCCGTGCTCGTGATGCTGCCGTACTGGATCTACCCGCCCGTCGCGATGGACATCCTGTGCTGGGGACTCTTCGCGATCAGCGTCGACCTGCTCCTCGGCTTCACCGGGCTGCTCAGCTTCGGGCACGCCGCCTTCTGGGGCGGCTCGGCCTACTGCACGGGCCTCATCGCCACCCACTGGGGCGTGCCGTTCCCGGTCGCGGTGCTGGGCGGCGCCGTCTTCTCGATGGTCATCGCCTGGCCGATCGGCTACCTCTCGGTTCGCCGCACGGGCATCTACTTCGCCATGGTCACCCTCGCCTTCGCGCAGATGCTCTACTTCGTCGCCAACCAGGCCCGCGACCTCACCGGCGGCGAGAACGGACTGCAGGGCATCCCGCGGAACTTCTTCGGCATCGAGTCCGTCGAGACCGACCCGTTCTACTTCTACTACGTCGGTGCGGTGCTGATCCTGCTCGGCATCCTGGTGGCCTGGCGGGTCGTCAACTCGCCCTTCGGCCGCGTGCTGACGGCCGTACGCGACAACCCGGCGCGCGCCCGCGCCCTCGGGTACGACGTCGAGCGCTACAAGATCACGGCGTTCATCATCTCCGCGGGACTCGCCGGCCTCGCCGGTGGTGTCTTCGCGGTGAGCCACCAGTTCGCCTCGCTCCAGGAGCTGATGTGGACGACGTCGGGCAAGGTCGTGCTCGTCACGGTGCTCGGCGGGATCGGCACCCTCTGGGGCGGGCTCGTCGGCGCCGGCGTCGTCGTGACCCTCGAGGACTATCTCGCGAGCTCGGGTTTCGAGGGCATCGGCCTGATCACGGGCACGATCTTCGTGCTCATCGTCCTGCTCTTCCGGCACGGCATCTGGGGGACGGGACGCAACGTCCTGCGCCGGTACGTCYTCGACCGGCGCCGCCAGACACGGAAATGAGGTGAAGCAGCCCGTCCCGACGTGGAGGGCTGCCCGACGGAGTCGGTGACCGCTCCGGGGTGACGAGGCGGTGGCCGCCCCGTCCACGCCGGGTGACGGGCCCGCGGCCGCGGCAGTCGTTGTTCACCGGAGGTGGTCAGGACGTGGCCGGGTGGTCGCCATGAGGGGCGCCGAGCCACTCACGGCGGTCGGCCGGCCGAGCTGCCCCGATCGTGACCTCCCAGACAAGGACACCGGCGGTGAACGGGTCCATCCCGGACAGCCCGATGACCTCGTTACGCAGCAGCACGAACGCCTCGTGGTCAGGCGGGACGCCGCGTCCGGAGCGCTGCATCGCCGCATCGACGAGGGCTCGAGCACGGCTTGGAACGGTGCATGCCCGGACGATGTGGAGACGGTGCCGGCGCAGCCTCCCACGCCAGCGCGTGACCCGCCAGACCCCACCCGCACAGAACGCGTGGAACACCACCACAGCCACGGCGATGCGCTCAACGCGCAGGGCTGGCCCAGCGCCCGTCTGCCATGTCCACACGATGGGCAGCATCAGCAGGCCGACGAGCAGGCTCACCCCGAGCGGAGGGTACGCCAGAAACGCCCGCCCCGAAGCGGGAGCCTGACGTGCCTGCCACACGGATGCGGCCCAGGCCTGCACATCCGGCTCGTGGGCAGCCGACGGGAAAGGTGCAAGACCGGTAGGTCCGCCTGAGCATGCCGTGTCGGGCCCCGTCGGCGGGGTGGCAACGTCCGGGGCGGCGAGGATCGCGGTCATGGCAGCAGCGTTCGCGTGACTGACGATGTCGGCGCAGTCGTACGTGAAGAGAGCGATGCAGAACCGCTCGGCGTACGCCAGCGCCGTCTCCGAGTACGTGCCCGACGTGAAGTAGAACAGTCGAAGCTCGCAGCCACGCGCGTCGGCCACGAGGTCCTGGAGCGCCTCGGCGTGGGTGACCGCAACCCCCAGCCTCAGGTGAGCCAGCGCTGACGCCGAGGAGATCACGCACGCGGTCCGCCGCTCCAGCCCGGACAGGTAGCACCGCGAACCGCCTGGGTGACCGAGGGAGGCCAGCCACCCGATCGCCGCCTCGTGCGCGCCGGCCTGCGTGGTCAGCGAGGGCAAGGCGTCCGCCGACCGGTCGCTGGCGCCGGCACCCACCTCACCGCCTCCTGGGTACACCCGTGCGGCGAGCGGTGCTGGAAGAGCTGAAAGCCGTCGAGTGCGCCACCCCGCCCAGTGGCGTCGCCTCCTCACTGGACGCCGCCGACACTGGGGCCGATGCGGTCAGCCTGCGCTTCTCGCGACCATGCATGAGCAGCAGCACGGCGACGGCAACCAGGGGGAGGCAGGGTCGAGGCGATCACGGACGTTCTCCGTCGATAGTTGGGCTATCAGGCCGCTCCGCCCCTGACCGAGGTGCGACCAATGGCGTACGCGTACCCAGAGGCGGGCATCGCGCGCTGCCCGCGGGATGAGCGGTGAACACCTCGCGCGGCCTGTCACGTCCTGCGGGGCCTTCGCGCGGTGAGCGTGGAGCGGCATCAGCCGGCTGACCGCTTTACCCGTTGTCCTCGGCGGGTGCCGGGGAGGAGTCTGGAAGACGCGGCGGTGCCGCGAGGGCCCCGCCCCGAACCGGAGGAGGCGGACCGTGTACGCACGTTCCACGACCATTCTTGGCCAGCCCGCGCTGACCGACGCCGGTATCCAGCACGTGCGAGACGTGGTGATGCCGGAGGTCAGAGAGATCCCCGGCTGTGTCGGCATCTCGCTGCTCGTCGACCGCTCCAGCGGGCGCTGCATCGTGACCACGGCTTGGGAGTCCGAGGAGGCACTGCGTGGCTCTGCCGACATCGTGACCCCGATGCGGGCCCGGGCCGTCGAGCAGTTCGGCGGCACGATGACACTCGATCAGTGGGAGCTGGCCTACCTGCACCGCGCCCAGCGCGCGGCTGACGGCGCCTGCGCCCGGGTGACCTGGGCCGAGGCCGACCCGACAGCGATCGACCGCATCGTCGACGCCTTCAAGACAAGCATCATGCCGCGCGTCGAACAGCTCGACGGCTTCTGCAGTGCGAGCCTGATGATCGACCGCGCGAGAGGACGTAGCTGTGTCACCGCGAGCTACGACTCGACCGAGGCGATGGCGAAGGCGGCCGACACGGCGATGGGCCTGCGTGCTGACCTTGTCCAGGAGACCGGCATGCGCGTCGCTGAGGTTGCCGAGTTCGAGCTTGTCCTGGCACACCTCGACGTGCCCGAGCTGGTCTGAAGCGGTCTGGACGGCGTCGGTCCGCGCTCGGGCCGGCGCCGTCCGTGCCTCCGGGAAGCACGTGGAACACGCACGCACTTTCGGCAGCGGCAGCGGACGTCGTACGAAGGCAGCTGGAGCGCGAGGAGGGCGGTCAGGGCTTGGCGTGCCTCCTGGTGATGGCCCCGCGACGCGTCACTCGGTGGCGGCTCGACGCTGCTCGTCGTCGAAGGCGAGGTGGACGGCTGCCTCCTTGGCGGAGGCCCCCGCGGCGACGGCCGAGCGGGTGAGCCCGATGTTGCGCGAGGTGGCGGCCATCGCAGCGGCGACCCGGCCGCGGCCGTAGGTCATCGAGTGGGTGGCGGCGACGCCGATGGTCGACCCGACCTCGATGGCGTCCTGGTCGGCGCCCATGTAGAGGAACTGCCATGCGTACTCGGAGGTCTGCCGCTCGATGAGCGCCTTGACCTGGGCGTGCGTGAGCTCGCGCGAGGAGTTCTCGTGGCCGTCGGTCATGATGCCGACGATCACGACGCCCGGACGCTCCTGCTCGGGCAGGGCGGCGAGGCGGGCGCCGGCTTCGCCGAGGAGGCGCCCGATGGAGTCGAGCAGCGCCGTGGAACCGCGCGGCGACAGGGACAGCGGCGGGACGTCGGCCGCCGGCACGTCCCGGTAGACCTCCTCGTACCGGTCGTCGAACTGTGCCAGCGTGACCCGGCACTCGCCGGGCTGGCTGCGCTGCTCGGCGATGAACGCGTCGAAGCCGCCCTCGGTGTCGTCCTTGATCGACTGCATCGACC
>NZ_JBFULD010000059.1:0-15542 GCF_056400505.1 Terrabacter sp. P5_B1 | reverse complement strand
CGGCGTGGTCGAGGGCGATGTTGCCGGTGAAGGTCCCCGACAGCACCCGCGGCACCTGCGCGATGTGGGAGACCCGGCCGGGCCGCAGCTCGATCTCCGGCTCGGCCAGGGCGCGTCCGTTCCAGAGCACCTGCCCGGTGTGGGAGGTCAACCCGGCCAGCGACGACAGCAGACTGGACTTGCCCGAACCGACCTGGCCCAGCAGGAGCACCAGCTCGCCCGCCTGGACCGTGAGGTCGACGTCCTGCACGCCGATGGTGCCGTCGTCGTGAACCGCGGTCAGGCCCCGCAGGCTGAGGGTGCGCAGGGGCTCACGCAGCCCTGGCTGCGGTTCGTCCGCAGTTCCGTGCACGAGGTCCATGCCCGGCGGCAGGTCCATGAGGTCGCCACCACCGGCGAGCTCGCTCGTGGCATTCATCCAGGCCCGAACGCCGGGCGCCTCGGTCACGACCGAGCCGGCGACCCGGCCGAACCAGTCGAAGCCGCTGACGGCATTGGCGACGAGCAGGGTGATGGCGAGGGACCACGTGCCATGGAGGAAGCCAGCCCAGGCGGCGACGACACCGCACTGGACCATGACCACCGGCACGCCGTCCAGCAGAGCCTGGACCCGGTGCTCACGAACCGCCGCATCGACCCGGCCTCCGTCGACCCGACGCAGGTGCTGGTGCACCTGCGGGGTGGCCGCAGCCAGCTTGACCGTGCGGATCGACTCGAGCGCCGAGACCAGGGATCGCCCGAAGTTGGCCCGTGCCGTCGAGGCTGCCGCGGCTGAGCGCCCCGCCACCGGCCGGCCGAGGGTCGAGGCCAGCGCCGAGGTGACCATCACCACGAGCAGGACCGCGCCCGCGAGCCACGTGCCGGCGATCAGAGCCGTCACCGAGGCGACGACGAGACCGTTGACGAAGTCGACCCAACGGTCGGTGTAGCGGGCCAGGCGGTCGGCGTCCATCGTGCGAGCCACCACCTCGCCGGGCGGGGTGCGCACGAGTCGGCGCTGCGCGGTCTGGCCCGCGAGCACCGCCGCACGCACCCGAAGCCGCACCTCGACCCACCAGTGCGGATAGGAACGGAACGCCTGCGACAGCAGGAGCGGGCCGATGACGAGCGAGACCACCAGGGCGGCGGTCAGCCAGCCCGGGTTCTGCCCGGCCTGGAGGTCGGTGACGACGAGCCCCCAGATCCAGCCGGTGAGGGCGCCGAACGCGCCCGTCAGCGAGGCGACGAGGAAGAGGGAGGCTCCGACCAGACCCCACTGCGGCTGGATGCGCACGGTGTGGAGCACCTGCCGAGCGAGGCCCGGGCTCGGTGCCAGGGTGGGAGGGGGCGGCGGGGTGGTGCTGCGACGCACCGAGCCGATGGCGGCGTCGTCGTGGTGGTGCTCCTCGACGGCGACCTCGTGCGCGGCGGCCTCGAGCAGGCGGCGGAACGGGCCGTCGGCATGAGCCAGCCGACCGCGTGGACCCTGCTGGACGACGCGACCCGACTCGAGGACGGCCACCTGCTCGGCCCGTTCGGTCGTCGACAGGCGATGCGCGACGAGGATGCCCGTGCGCCCCGAGATCAGCCGGTCCGCGGCGCGGACGACCCGAGCCTCGGTGACCGGGTCCATGCGGGCGGTGGCCTCGTCGAGCACGACGACGCTCACGTCGCGCACGAGCAGCCGGGCGAACGCCACGAGCTGCTCCTCGCCGGCCGAGAGCGTCGTGCCGCCCGGGCCGAGCATCGTGTCCAGGCCGTCGGGCAGCCCGGCCACCCACTCGGTGAGACCGAGCTCGGCGACCGCGGCCTCGACCCGGGCCCGGGACACGTCACCGAAGAGCGTCATGTTCTCCGCGAGCGTGCCGGCGATCACCTCGGTGCGCTGGGTGACGACGCCGACGGCGGCCCGCAGCTGCTGCAGGTCGAGGTCCCGCACGTCGGTGCCTCCCAGCAGCACCGTGCCCCGGGGCGGCTCCACCGCCCGCGACAGGAGCGAGGCGAGCGTGGACTTGCCGGACCCGGTGCGCCCGACGAGCGCGCACGTGTGACCCGCCGGGACGAGGAGGTTGACGTCCCGGAGCGCGAAGGTGCCCGTGCCGTAGCCGAACTCGAGGTTGCGGAAGTCCACGTCGAGCGGCCCATCGGGCAGTGGCAGACCGCCGGTCGGCTCTGCCGGGGCGGCCAGCATGGCGCGCAGCCGCAGGACGGCGCCGAAGCCCTCCTGCAGGTCCGGCAGGTGACGCGCCAGCATGTCGACGCCGCCGACGAACATCGTCGTCACGATGAAGAGAGTGACGAGTCGAGCGGTCGACAGGTCACCGGCGAGCACGAGGGCGGTGCCCACGACCGCAACGGCGGCCAGCGCGCCGTGGAGCAACCCGCCGCTGCGACGGGTGATCCGGGCCTCGACCCGGAGGACCTTGTCGAGCGCCGCATGGACGCGGGCGGCCATGCGGGCGTTGCGACGCAGCACGTGCGCCTGGCCCAGTGCGGTGCGCAGGTCGTCGCGGGCCGCGACACCCTCCTCGGTGGATGCCGCGTGGTCGGTCCAGGCGGCCTCCTCGACGACCTTGCGCTCGGCGACCTGGGGCAGGAGCCGGCGGACGACCCAGTACGTCGCGAAGCCCGTGAGCGGGAAGAGGACGGCGGCGGGCCCCCAGGCGAGAGTCGCGACCACCCAGAGCGGACCCGAGGCGAGGAGGGTGCGCACGGCCTGCCACACGCCCCAGCGCATCAGCTGGCCGACCTCCCACGTGTCGTCGTCGATGCGGTCGAGCACCTCGCCCACGGCCTGCTCGGACAGCTCGGACAGCGGCTGGGCCATCGCGGCGTCGAGCAGGTCGGCGCGGAGCGTGCCCTCGGCGCGGTCGCACACCGTGGCCCAGATCGTCTTGGCGACCGTGTCGATGAGGGCGCCACCGATGACGCACGTCGCCAACAGGATGACGAGCGTCGAGGTGGCGTGCTCGGCGAGCCGACCGGCGACCATGGACCCCAGCGATGCCGCGACGGCACCGAACAGGGACATCGTGAAGCACACGACGGTGAGCGGGCGACGGACGCGGCGCCAGTCGACGGGCACCCGATCCTCCGGCATACGCCCATCCGGAGGGGACCCGTCCGGCGTCGTTCCCCTTGCGTCGTCGTGCCCCACCCTGGTGATCGTCACAATCCCTGAACGCTACCGATGACCTCGGACATGCGCCTCCCGTTTTCCGCCCGGGAGTGGCAGGGTCGATCGGCCGGATCGAACCTCGGAAACGGCCCACAGGGGGCACAACCCGACGTCGATCCGGCCGCTCTGCCCGCCTCAGCGACCGGCGGCGACTCGCCTGGCCGCGCGCTTCATGACCGCCGTGTAGGCGGGGCGCGCGAATCGCTTCGCGCGCCAGGCGATCTGGCCGTCCCGATCGGTGAGGATGACGTCGCATCGGGCGTCGATGCCGCGCACGACGATGTCGGCGACCTGCTCGGCCGAGCGCTTGGAGCCGCTGACCATCTTCTTGCCCGCGGCCTCCATCTCGGTGTCGGCGCCCTGGAAGGAGGCCCCGAGGTTGGTCCGGAAGAACGACGGGCAGACGACCGACACGTCGATGTGGTGCGGAGCGAGCTCGTGCGAGAGCGTCTCGCTCAGCGCGACGACGCCCGCCTTGACGGTGTTGTAGGCGGCCATGCCGGGGGCGTGCACGAGCCCGGCGAGAGAGGCGGTGTTGACGATGTGCCCGCTGCGCTGCTCCTTGAACAGGGGCGTGAAGGTGCGGCAGCCCCGGACGACGCCGAGCAGGTTGATGTCGACGATCCAGTGCCACTCGTCCATCGTCGCGACGTCGATGCGGCCACCCGCGGCGACGCCTGCATTGTTGACGAGCAGGTCGAGGCCACCCCACGTCTCGCGCACGTGGGCGAGCGCCGCGGCCCAGGCCTCGTCGCTGCGCACGTCGAGAGGGACGTATGCCGCAGCCTCGGGCAGCGCGTCGGGCCGGTCAGCCTGCACGTCGGTCGCGAGCACGTGGTCACCGCGGGCGACCAGGGCGCGCACGAGAGCTAGTCCGAGCCCGGAGGCACCACCGGTGACGAGGACGCGTCGCGGGGACGCCGGGGCGGAGGTCCGGGCGGAGGCGCGGGAGCGGAGCGGCAGGGACGGCATACGCCCCAACCTAGTGGCGGACGGTGAGCGTCACCTTGCCCTGGGCGCGGCGCTCGTCGATCTCGGCAAGGGCGCCGGCGACGTCGTCGAGCGAGTGGCGCGTGCCGATCGGCGGGGCGAGCGCGCCGGACTCGAGGAGCGGGAGGATCGCCTCCCACTGCGTGCGCAGGTAGCTCGGGTCGGGCGTCCAGAAGGCACCCCAGCCGACGCCGACGACACTGATGTTGTTGAGGAGCAGCCGGTTGACCCTGACCTCGGGGATCTGTCCGGCGGTGAAGCCGATGACGAGCAGACGGCCCTCCGGGGCGAGGCTGCGCAGGCTGTCGGTGAAGCGGTCGCCGCCGACGGGGTCGACGACGACGTCGACACCGCGCCCTTGCGTGAGCTGCTTGACGCCGGCGAGGAAGCCGTCGGCGAGCACGACGTGGTGCGCGCCGGCGGAGCGGGCCGTCTCGACCTTGTCCTCCGACGACACGACGGCGATCACCCGGGCGTCCATGGCCCGGGCGAGCTGGATGGCCGCCGTGCCGATACCGCCGGCGGCGCCATGGACGAGGACGTCCTCGCCGCGCTCGAGCTGCCCGCGCCGGGTCAGGGCGAAGTGGACGGTGAGGTAGTTCATCGGCAGCGCGGCGCCGACCTCGAAGGGCACGGAGTCGGGCAGCGGGAAGACCATCGCCTCGGGCACCGCGACGGTCTCGGCGAAGGCCCCGAGGACCGGGAAGGCCGCGACGCGGTCACCCGGGCCGAAGGCGCTGCCCTCGGCGGCCTCGCGCACGACGCCCGCGCACTCGGCGCCCGGCACGAAGGGCAGCTCGGGCCGCATCTGGTAGAGCCCGCGGCTCATGAGGACGTCCGGGAAGCTCACCCCCGCCTCGTGGACGTCGACGAGGACGTGGCCCGGCTCGAGCGTCGGCTCGGGGACCTCTTCCACGCCGATGGCGGACGGTCCACCGAGGGTCGTGACACGGGCTGCTCTCATGCTCCGACCTTAGTCAGGCAACGGCCTTCGGCGTGATGGTGAAGGTCACACGGAGCAGGTCCGACTCGCGCGAGCTCGGGCCGACGCGCAGCTCGAACTCGCCCGGCTCGACGACGCGCCGACCCGCCGCGTCGACGATGGAGCAGGCCCCGGCCGGGACCTCGACGCGCGCCCTGACCGACTCACCCGCCGGCACCCCCACACGGCGGAAAGCCTTGAGCTCCTTGGCCGCCCACGTGACGCTCGAGACGACGTCGGTGACGTAGGCCTGCACGACTTCGTATGCCGTCCGCTCGCCGGTGTTGGTCAAGGTGACCTCCGCGGTCACGACGTCGTCGGGCGAGAGGTCGCTCGCCTCGAGGGTCAGGTCGGACCACTGGACGGTCGTGTAGGTCATGCCCTCCCCGAAGACGAACTGCGGCTCCTGCGTGATGTCGGCATAGCGGTCGCCGTGCTGCCCGCGAACCTGGTTGTAGTAGGTCGGTTGTTGACCGACGTGCCGCGGCACCGAGAGGGGCAGACGCCCCATCGGCTCGATCTGGCCCAGGACGAGCTCGGCGACGGCGCGGCCGCCGCGCATGCCGGGGCTGAAGGCCTCGATGACCGCCGCGGCCCGGAGCGCGCTCGGCGGCAGGACGTTGGGCTTGGAGTGCAGCAGCACGACGACGACCGGGGTGCCGGTGCCGTCGAGAGCGTCGACCAGCGCGTCGAGCAGGGCCACCTGCCCGCCCTGGAGGTCGAGCGTCGCGGTCGAACAGCCTTCTCCCGTCAGGGCGATCGTGTCGCCGAGGACGACGACGGCGAGGTCGGCGGCCCGGGCCGTCGCGACTGCTTCGGCGACCTGCTCAGGGTCGGTGGGTGCGGCCACCGAGGCGGGAGGACGGGGCTGGCCGTCGGGGAAGAGCGGGCCCTCCGGGTCGGGGACGAGGGTCTCCATCTCGGCGCCGCGCGCGTGGGTGACGGTCCACGTCGGGGGGACGACCGAGCGGAAGCCGTCGAGGACGGTCTCGACCGTCTCGCGCGGGTGGCCGTCCGGCATCCAGTCGACCTGGCCGGACGCCCCGGCCCAGTCGCCGAGGTTGGCCTGGGGGTCGTCGGCGTTGGGGCCGAGGACGGCCACGGTGCGCGGGAGGTCGCTCACGGCATACGGCAGCGTGCCGTCGTTGGTGAGGAGCACGAGCGAGCGCCGGGCGACCTCGAGGTTGAGGGCGGCGTGCTCGGCGGAGCCGATGACGAGGCGCTGGCGCTCGGCGTCCGGCGGGCGGGGGTGCTCGAAGAGGCCGAGCTCGAGCTTGAGCCGCAGGACGCGACGCGCGGCCTCGTCGACCTGACGTTCGTCGAGCAGGCCGCGGGCGACGGCCTCCTGCGCGGCCTCGAAGAAGGCCGGAGTCGTCATGACGAGGTCGTTGCCGGCGCGGACCGCCACGGTCGCGGCTTCGACGTCGTCGGCGCACACCTGCTGCTCCCAGACCATCCGGCCGACGTTGTCCCAGTCGGTGACCAGCGTCCCGGTGAAGCCCCACTCCCCCTTGAGCACCTCGTCGAGCAGCCAGCCGTTGGCCGTGACGGGGACGCCGTCGATGGCCTGGTAGCCGAGCATGAACGTGCGGCAGCCCTCCCGGACCGCGCGCTCGAAGGGCGGCAGGAACCACGACGTGAGCTTGCGCCGGCTGAGGTCGGCCTCGCTGGCGTCGCGTCCTCCCTGGGTCTCGCTGTAGCCCGCGAAGTGCTTGGCACACGCGAGCACCGCTGTGGGGTCAGTGAGCCCGTCACCCTGGTAGCCGCGGATCATCGCGGCGCCGAGCTCCCCGATGAGGTGCGGGTCCTCGCCGAAGGTCTCGCCGACCCGTCCCCAGCGCAGGTCGCGGGTGATGCAGAGCACCGGCGAGAAGGTCCAGTGGATGCCCGTCGCCGAGACCTCGACGGCCGTGGCGCGGGCGGCCTGCTCGACGAGGCCGGGGTCCCACGAGCACGCCATGGCGAGCTGCGTCGGGAAGATCGTCGCACCGGGCCAGAACGAGTGGCCGTGGATGCAGTCGTCGGCCGTGAGGAGCGGGATGCCGAGGCGGGTCTGCCCCGCGAGCGCGATGGCCTCGACCATCCGCTCGGGCGAGGCGTGCAGGATCGAGCCGGCGAGCTTGGTGCCGACGATGTCGTCGAGGTCGCCCCGCGCGTCGAGCTGGAGCATCTGGCCGACCTTCTCGGCCAGGGTCATCCTGCCGAGCAGGTCCTCGAGGCGCTCCTCCACGGGCCGCGACGGGTCCCGGTACGGCGGGCTGCTGGACTCGTCTCGTGCGTCGTCGCCGGCCACGGATCGACGCTAGCCCAAGCCGGCACCTTCCTGCGCCGACCATCCGCGCCACCTAGTCTGAAGAGGTGATCGAGCCGCTGACCCGCCTGCCCGACGGGACCATCAAGCAGGTGAACCCGATCACCGGCACGAAGGTGTGGACCGTCCCGGGGCGGGCCGCGAGGCCCTCGGGGCTGCCGGGGCACCACCCCCTGCCGCTCGACCCCGACGACCACGACCGCCACTGCGCCTTCTGCTGGGGCCGCATGCTCGAGACGACCCCCGAGATCGCCCGCCTCGTGCACGGCGGCGGCCGATGGGATGTCCTGCGCGGCGTGCTCGCCGATGACCTCGGCAGCACGGACGCGGAGTTCCGCCTCATCCCCAACCTCTTCGAGATCCTCAGCTACGACTACTGGCACCTGGCCCACGGCTGGGAGCCCACGGCCGAGTCCCGAGCCCGGCGCACGGCATACCTCTCCACCCCGGCTGGACGCGAGCACGTCACCGCCCTTGCGCGCATCCGGATGCGGGCGCGCGGCACCGCGGGGGCGGACGCCGAACCGCTCGCCGAGGACGACCTCGAGCGTGAGGCCGTCGGCCTCTTCGCGGGCAACCACCAGGTCGTCATCGCCCGCCGGCACTACGTCGACGGCGCCAGGGACGACTCACAGCTCGCCGGTTCGGGCACGCTGACGCCCGAGGAGCACTGCAAATACATCGAGTTCACGATCCGGGCCATGCGCGACCTCTACCGCGACAACGAGTGCGCACGGTACGTCTCCGTGTTCCAGAACTGGCTGGCACCGGCCGGCGCGTCGTTCGCCCACCTGCACAAGCAGGTCGTCGCGATCGACGAGCTGGGCGCCCAGAAGGACCGGGAGGTCGAGCGCCTCCGCACCGAGCCCGACCTGTTCGCCCGCTGGGGCGCGGAGTATGCCGCCACGCAGGGTCTCGTCATCGCCCGTACCGAGCACGCGGTGGCCTTCGCCGGTGTCGGGCACCGCTATCCGGCCCTTGTCGTGCACGTGACCGACGGTGAGGGCTGCCCGTGGGAGCTCAGCGAGGAGCAGGTGCGCGACTTCTCGGACCTGGTCCACGCCTGCCACGCGGCCACGGGTGTGCTCGTCCCGTCCAACGAGGAGTGGCACCACCGGCCGCCCGGCGTCGACGTGCCGATGCCGCTGCGGGCCGTGGTCAAGTGGCGGATCTCGACGCTCGCCGGCTTCGAGGGTGGGACCAAGATCTACGTCAACACCATCGACCCGTGGGCGGTCCACGACCGCGCCGTGTCGCGGCTGCGTCAGCTCGCGGCGGATGGCCTCGTCTCGGACCGCGTCGAGATCGCCTGACCCGCGGCGGGTGGTCGCCAAGCCGGGGAGTAGTCAGATCTCGCTGCCGTGGCCCTCGGTCCGGCCGACGTTGCCGTCCGCGCCGATGGGGCCGGTGCCGCTGTCGGCACTGTCGGAGCCTCGACCCGTCGCCTGCTGGAGGCGGTCGATGTGCTCTGAGGCCTGGGCCTTGGTGAGGTCGCCCGGCAGCGTCTCCCCGGACTCGCGGGCCAGGGTCTCGAGGTAGCTGCGCTGCGCGCCGGTCATCGCCTCGTCGCCGGTCACCCAGTCCTCGGGGTTCTTGACCGCGGAGTCTCCGCCGGGTCCCGCACTCGCAGGGTTGGTGGCGCCGATGACGTCGTCGCTCGAAGGTGTGTTCGATTCGCTCATGTCGGGCTCGTACCCACTTCACGTCCGATGAGCACGGGCGAGCCACCGCATGACAGAACGCCCGAGGGCCGGGACTGGGTCGTTCGTCGGTCAGAAGGGCGGTGGGTCCGGATCGTCGGCGCCGACGGGGGCGGGCTCGCGCAGGCCGGCACGCCAGTCCTTCGGTCTGGTGACGTAGCGGCGACCGGCCGTCGTGGTCCACTCGAGTCCGTCGTCGTCGACAGGCTCGGACCGCCAGATGCCGGCCGTCTTGACGTTGTGGTGGAAGCGCTCCTTGGCGTGCAGGTTGCCAACGGCCGTCGGCCCCGACGGCCAGGGAATCTCGTGGTCGAGGTCKCAGCGACGGGCGAGCACCTCACAGCCGGGACCACGGCACACGCCGTCGACCGCGCGGACGTGCTCGACCATCTCGCGCGATGGCCGATAGGAGGCACTCGGAGCGCTCAGGGCACGGCCGGTCCCGATGTCTACCGGCAGCGTGCGCCACACGGAGCCGGCACGCGTCATGATCTCGCGGGCGTGCCGTGCGGTCACCCAGCCGTGCCCGGGCAGCTCACAGGCCGCCTCGCTCGTGCCGACGGCCACCTCGAACGGGACGACCAGCCACGCCATGGCGGGTGCGCCGGCGCCGGCCGCAGCCGTGGCGGCGTCGAGGGGTCCGTGGAGCAGCGCATGGGCTGCGAGGTCGGATCGGAGCTGGTCCAGGGAGCGGGGGTCACCGGCGCTGCGCCGCTCACGAGCCGCGGCGTCCAGACGGTCGAGGACGGCCGCGATGACATCACCGGAACCCACCAGGGTCAACGAACCCATCCCGTCCCCGGTCTGGCGTCCGAAGACCCCGCGTCGGCTCCGCGCATGGTCACGCCGCTCATCCGAGCCCCGCTGGTCGACGGACGCGATCGCCCGGCGCAGGCGCGTGACGAACATGCGTTGGGGCACCGGCTGACCGTCACGGCTGGGTGCCAGGACCGCGGCCTCGACTGTCGCGACATCGGCGTCGGGGAGCTGAGCCGTCTCCGAGACCACCTGGAGGGCGCGGTGCAGCGACAGCTCCCCACGACGCATCGCCTGCCGGACGAGACGGTGCCGTCGCGGCGCGGTGGCGAGGTCGAGACGCCTTGCAACCTCGCCAGCGCCGACCCCGGTCGCTAGGGCGATCTCGTCCGCCACGATGCGGTCGGTCGAGACGTGGACCGAGGCGGCCGCGACCTGCTGGGCCTCGACGGAGTGGAGGGCTGCATAGGCATCGACGAGGTCCGCCTCGACCCTCGCCTTCTCGACCTCGAGCGACTCAATCTCACGCAGGAGGTGGTCGCCCTCAATCGTGAGGTCAATCTGGAGATGGGCCTTGGTGTACGTCGCGTCGAGCGACGGGGCCGCGACGCGCGGCGAGCTGACAAACGGCGTCACACCGGCCCCCTCACATCGGACAAACACCACCCCAGTCCTTTAATTAGAACATATGAACGAATGGAATGATAGGGCTCATTCACGTCTGTGGACAGCCGAGTTCGCTTGCGGGACAAAGCGTCTCAGCGCGCGAAGGCCATGGCCTCGGTGACGTCGCTGCAGAGCATGTCGCGCCGGTCGAGCAGGTAGTTCTGTCGCATCAGCCAGGGCGCACCGTCGCCCTGCTGGGGCAGCTCGTCCTCCGCCCGACGGACATAGCCCGACGCGAGCGGCAGCAGCGGCTGGTTCGCCATTCCCTCCGGAGCGTGCGGCGTGGCCACCCGCCACGCGTTCTGCTCCATGTGGCCCAGCAGCCGGCACACGTAGCGGCTCGCGAGGTCGGCACGCAGCGTCCACGAGGCGTTGACGTAACCGACGCACACCGCGAGGTTCGGCACGCCCGCGAACATGAGCCCGCGATAGACCGTGAGGTCCCCGGTCGCCCGGGCCTCCCCGTCGACCGTGATGGTGATCCCGCCGGCAATCCGGATGCGCAGACCCGTGGCCGTCACGACGACGTCGGCATCGAGCTCGCGCCCTGAGTGCAGGCGTATGCCGCGTGGCACGAACGTCTCGATCGTGCCGGTGACGACGTGGGCCCGTCCACTGCGCACGGCCTCGAAGAGGTCACCGTCGGGGACGACGCAGAGGCGCTGGTCCCACGGGTCGTAGGTGGGGGTGAAGTGGTCGGCGACGAGGTCCGTCGACCCGAGCGACTTGGCGGCGCCCTTGGACAGCAAGGACCTCATGACTGCGGGGCGGCGGCGGCTCAGCTCGTAGACGCCCATCGTCGCGAGGACGTTCTTGTAGCGCGCAGCCGTCCCGGCGGCTCGCCCCGGCAGCACCTTCTGCATCACGTCGCGGACCCGGTCCTGCCGCGGCAACGACGCGATCCAGGTCGGCGTGCGCTGGAGCATCGTCACGTCGGCGCCGGCCTCGGCGAGCGAGGGCACGAGCGTCACCGCCGTGGCTCCCGACCCGATGACGACGACCTTGCGACCCGTCACGTCCAGGTCGTCGGGCCAGAACTGGGGGTGCACGACCTCACCCTCGAAGGACGCGAGCCCGGGCAGCTGCGGGTCGTGCGGGCGCTCGTAGTCGTAGTAGCCGCTGCAGAGGTAGAGGAAGCCGCACGTCAGCTGCTCACGGGAGCCGTCGCACTCGACCGTCACCGTCCAGCGCGCCGCCTCGCTCGACCAGGCGGCCGCGACGACCCTGTGGCGCAAGCGGATCCGCTCGGCGATGCCATGCTTCTCGGCGGTCTCACGCAGGTAGTCGAGGATCTTCGGACCGTCCGCGATCGCGTCGGGGTCGGTCCACGGCTCGAACGGGAAGCCGAGGGTCATCATGTCGGAGTCGGAGCGCACGCCGGGGTAGCGGAAGAGGTCCCACGTCCCGCCGAGCGAGTCCCGCGCCTCGAGGATCGCCCATGACCGCGACGGGCTCATCGTCTTCAGGCGGTAGCCGGCGCCGATGCCGGACAGGCCGGCTCCGACGACGAGGACGTCCAGGTGCTCAAGATCGCTCACCTCGCCATTCTCGCCCACTGTGACGCACGCCGCGCGCCCGGCTACCGGACGGTAACCAGCGGCTACCCTCGGGCGGGTGACGACGGCATACCCCCACCTGCTCGAACCGCTCGACCTCGGCTTCACGACGCTGCGCAACCGCGTCGTCATGGGCTCGATGCACACGGGACTCGAGGACCGCGCCAGGGACTTCGACCGGCTCGCGGCGTACTACGCCGAGCGCGCCCGGGGTGGCGTCGGGCTCATCGTCACCGGCGGCTTCGCGCCGAACCTCGCCGGCGCCCTCTACCCCGGCGGCTCGGTCCTCGTCACGGAGCGCCAGGCGAGCCGCCATCGGGTCATCACGAACGCCGTGCACCGCGAGGGCGGCAAGATCGCCCTGCAGATCCTGCACGCGGGGCGCTACGCCTACCACCCGCTCGCCGTCTCGGCGTCGGCCCTCAAGTCCCCGATCTCCCCCTTCGCACCGCGCGCCCTGACGGCACGCGGTGTGCGGAGCACGGTCGACGCCTACGCCCGTTGCGCGCGGCTGGCGCGCGAGGCCGGCTACGACGGCGTCGAGATCATGGGCTCCGAGGGCTACCTCATCAACCAGTTCCTCGCGCCGCGCACCAACCATCGCACCGACGAGTGGGGCGGGTCACCCGAGAACCGTCGCCGCCTCGCCGTCGACGTCGTGAAGGCGGTGCGCGAGGCCGCGGGTCCCGACTTCGTCATCGTCTACCGCCTGTCGATGCTCGACCTCGTCCCCGACGGCCAGTCTTGGGACGAGGTCGTCGACCTGGCCCACGAGGTCGAGGCCGCCGGCGCGACGATTATCAACACCGGCATCGGCTGGCACGAGGCGCGTGTCCCGACGATCGTCACGTCGGTGCCGCGCGGCGCGTTCACGCGCGTCACCGCGAAGCTGCGCCCCGAGGTGGGCATCCCGGTCGTGACCTCCAACCGCATCTCGATGCCCGACCTCGCCGAGCAGGTCATCGCCGACGGCAGCGCCGACCTCGTGTCGATGGCTCGCCCCTTCCTCGCCGACCCCGACTGGGTCGCCAAGGCCGCGACCGACCGCGCCGACGAGATCAACACGTGCATCGCCTGCAACCAGGCCTGCCTCGACCACACCTTCGCCAAGAGGACCGCGACGTGTCTCGTCAACCCGCGTTCCGTCCGCGAGACGACGCTCGTCCTGGCGCCGACCCGCCGCTCCAGGCACGTCGCCGTCGTCGGCGGCGGACCGGCTGGGCTGGCAGCCGCGACCTCCCTGGCCGAGCGCGGCCACCGCGTCGAGCTCTTCGAGGCCGCCGACGACCTCGGCGGCCAGTTCGCCCTCGCCATGCGGATCCCCGGCAAGGAGGAGTTCGCCGAGACGATTCGCTACTACCGCCGGCGGCTCGAGCTCGGCGGCGTCAAGGTGCACCTCGGCCGCCGCGCCGAGGTCGACGACCTCACCGACTTCGACGAGGTCGTCGTGGCGACCGGTGTCGAGCCCCGGATGCCCGACGTGCCCGGCATCGAACACCCGAAGGTGGTGACGTATGCCGCGGCCATCCGCGGCGAGGCAGCGCTGGGTGAGCGTGTGGCCGTCATGGGCGCGGGTGGCATCGGTGTCGACGTCTCGCAGCTCCTCACCCACGTCGAGTCGCCCCTGACCATCGAGCGGTGGATGGCGGAGTGGGGTGTCGGCGAGCCGGACGCGTCCCGAGGTGGGCTCGTCGAGCCGCACCCGACGCCGTCACCGCGCGAGGTTCACCTGCTCCAGCGCAAGGCCACCCCGATCGGCAGGGGCCTCGGCAAGACCACCGGTTGGGTGCACCGGGCCGCCCTGAAGGCCAAGGGAGTCCACCACCACGTCAGTGTCAACTACGAGCGCGTCGACGACGCCGGGCTGCACATCACGCACGGCGAGGACCGCACCGACCCGCAGGTGCTCGACATCGACACCATCGTGCTCTGCACCGGCCAGGAGTCGGTCAACACGCTCGGTCCCGAGCTCATGGCCCGCGGGGTCACCGTGCACGTCGTCGGAGGCGCGGACGTCGCCGCGGAGCTCGACGCCAAGCGCGCCATCCGCCAGGCCACCGAGCTCGCCGCGACGATCTAGTCGCCGCCCGTCAGGCCCGCTGCAGGTAGCTGTCGACGAGGCGGGCCGCGTCGCCGGCACCGTCCTCGGCGCGGACCCGCTCACCGAGGGCGTATGCCGCCGCGCGCACCCCCGGGGACAGCGCGACCTCGAGCGCCCGGTGCAGCCGGGGCGCCGTCAGGTCCTTGCGAGCGATGGGCGCGGCGGCGACGCCGAGATCGGACATCCTCCTGCCCCAGTAGGGCTGGTCGGCGGCATGCGCGACCACGACCTGCGGCACGCCCGCGCGCACGGCTGCAGCCGTGGTCCCGGACCCGCCGTGGTGGACGACGACGGAGCACCTCGGGAAGAGCATCTCGTGCGACGCGTGGCGGATCCCGACGAGGTCGGCCCTCGTGTGTCCCGCCGACAGGTCCACCGACAGCCCGGCAAGCCCCTCACTGACGACGCCGCGCACTCCCAGTCGCCCGAGCACTGCAGCGACGTCCTGCGACACGGCGCCGGGGTCCGGCGTCGGCATCGACCCGAAACCGACGTAGACGGGCGGTGCGCCCGCGGAGAGGAAGGCTTCGAGGTCCAGGTCCAGCGGCTGGTCGGCAGCGTCGTCGCGCACCCAGTAGCCGGTCTGGCGCAGCGCCGGCGGCCAGTCGGCCGCGGGCGGCACGACGCAAGGGCTCGCCGCCAGTAGCGTCGGGGTTCGCTCGGCGGCAGCAGCGTAGTCACGGAAGTGCCGGCGCGGCAGTCCCTTTCGCCGCCGTACGACGTCGCCGGCAGGACGGAAGAGGTCGAAGGCCACATGCCCGGCGAGGCTGCTCCAGACGAGGTTCACCTGGGACGAGGATCGCGGCCGGAGCGCCAGCGCGACCGAGTCGCCGTGCGCGCTCGGCCAGACGGGGGCGAACACGGCGTAGAGGTGCGGCTTGGCGGGCCCGCGTCGCCCGCCAGCACGTCCGCCGTCACGCCCGCCGTCACGACCGGAACCGCCGGTCGACAGCAGCGCGTCGACGAGGTCGAAGGTCAGGGCACCGGACACGACCACATCCGCCTCCTCCACCAGGCCGGAGACGTCGCTCGCGAGGGCGCCGGCCGTCACCGCCATGACCTGCCGCATGAGCCGCGCCTCGCGCACCTGGGTCCATGCCGACCCGCGCAGCGACTCGCGCCCCGGCCCCGCCCTCAGTGGCCCCTCGAGGTCGAACGACAGGGGCTCGAAGTCCACGCCGCTGCCGGCCACGACGTGACCGAGGTCGGCGGGCGCGGCGAGCGACACGGCATACCCACGCCGCCGCAGGCGCTGCCCGAGCGCGACGAGGGGCTGCACGTCACCGCGGGAGCCCATGCCCAGCAGCAGGATCCGCACGTCAG
>NZ_JBFULD010000058.1:0-15650 GCF_056400505.1 Terrabacter sp. P5_B1 | reverse complement strand
GAGCGTGTCGACCTCGCGCGAGAGTCGCTGGCGGGCGTCGACGTCGTGAGCGACGTGGGCGCGCAGCACCTTGATCGCGACGGCGCGCCCCCGCGGGTCGAGGGCGAGGTGGACGACCCCCATGCCGCCCTCGCCGATCTCCTCGATGAGGCGGTAGGGGCCGATCCGCTGCTCGAAACCCGGACCTCCGGACCGCGGCCCCGCGGGTCCACCGATGCGGGGACCGGTGCGCGGGCCGGGCCGGGGGGTGGGCACCCGCTCGGTCCGGTCGTACGCAGTCATGCCCCTACGGTATGCGACGGGCGGGCCAGCGCCGGAACGTTGCCGTTGCGTGCTGCGGAGTGTCCCGATCAGTCCGGTTCAGGCGTTTCAACCGGTTCGGTTGCCACGGCCGGTTGAGCCGTGCGTTCAGTGGGTGWTGTAGTCGCGCAGCTGGTCGCGCTCGGACTGCAGCTCGGACAGCCGGTGCTTGACGATGTCACCGATGCTGACGATGGCCGCCAGCTTGCCGTCGCGGTCGACGATCGGCACGTGGCGCACCCGCAGCTCGGTCATCGTGCCGGCCAGGTCGGCGATGTTGTCGTCGGCCGACCCGGTGGTGACCTCGCCCGTCATGATCTGCGACACCCTCGCCTCGAGCACGCTCGTGCCGCTGCTGTGGAGGTGACGCACGATGTCGCGCTCGCTCACGATGCCCTCGACGGTCGAGCCGTCGCTGCTCACGACGACCGCACCGATCCGGTGCTCGGCCAGCAGCGCGAGCAGTCCGGAGATCGTCTCGTCGGGCTTGATGGTGATGACCTCGCTGCCCTTGCTGCGCAGCACGTCCGAAACCTTCACGACGACTCCTTCGCCTCGGCCCGGTGCCCGCCGGTGGCCCGTCCGAGCCACCAGAGATGCCTTCACTCCGACCCTAGAGCGGGACTGCACCGGGCGCCACTCTTCGCTCGTTAGAGTGAGTCCCGTCCCGTTGTCCAGCCGCAGGAGTTGATTGCGTGCCGAACCCTCGGCCGACCTACGACCTCGTCATCGCCGCGAACCGGCTGCCCGTCGACAAGGTGATCACCGACGGCGGCGAGGTCGAGTGGCGGCGCAGCCCGGGCGGCCTCGTCACCGCCATGGAGTCGGTCATGCGGGCCCAGCCGGGCGCCTGGGTCGGCTGGGCCGGCGACGCCGGGGACGCTCCCGAGCCATTCGACGAGGAGGGCATCCACCTGCACCCGGTCCCCCTGTCGACCGCCGAGGTCCGCGACTACTACGAGGGCTTCTCGAACGACACGCTCTGGCCGATCTACCACGACGTCATCGTGCCGGCGACGTTCCACCGCGAGTGGTGGTCGAGCTACCAGACCGTCAACCAGCGCTTCGCCGAGGCGGTGGCCGAGGTCGCCGCCGAGGGTGCCACCGTCTGGGTGCAGGACTACCAGCTGCAGCTCGTGCCGACGCTGCTGCGCAAGCTGAGGCCCGACGTGCGCATCGGGTGGTTCAACCACATCCCCTTCCCGCCCGTCGAGCTCTTCGCCCAGCTGCCCTGGCGCGCCCAGCTGCTCGACGGCCTGCTCGGCGCCGACTTCCTCGGCTTCCAGCGCCAGGCCGACGCCCGCAACTTCGTGCGCGCCTGCCGCCAGCTGCTCGGTGCGCAGACGAGGCGCGACCGCGTCAACGTCGAGGGGTCGCACCGCCAGGTCCGCGCTGCCGCCATCCCGATCTCGGTGGACTTCCGCGGTCTCGAGGAGCTAGCCAAGCAGCCGGACGTCATGGCGCGCGCCCGCGAGATCCGCCAGAGCCTCGGCGACCCCGAGGTCCTCATGCTCGGCGTCGACCGGCTCGACTACACCAAGGGCATCCGGCACCGCCTCAAGGCCTACGAGGAGCTCCTCTCCGAGCGACGCATCGGTCCGCCCGAGGTCACCTTCGTGCAGGTCGCCACCCCCAGCCGGGAGCGCGTCGACGCCTACCGGATCCTGCGCGGCGAGATCGAGCAGACCGTTGGTCGCATCAACGGCGAGCTCGGCAAGATCGGCGCGCCGGCCGTCCACTACCTCCACCACTCCTACCCCCGCGAGGAGATGGCGGCGCTCTTCCAGGCCGCCGACGTCATGCTCGTCACGCCGCTGCGCGACGGCATGAACCTCGTGGCCAAGGAGTACGTCACGTGCCGCCACGACCTCGGCGGCGCGCTCGTCCTCTCCGAGTTCACCGGCGCCTGGCACGAGCTCCACCAGGCGTTCGCCTGCAACCCGCACGACATCGAGGGCCTGAAGCAGACGATCCTGCGCGCCATCAACACACCGGCCAAGGACAAGCAGCGCATCATGAAGGCCCTGCGCCGCCGGGTGTCCGACCACGACGTCCAGCGGTGGGCGGCGCGTTACCTCGCAGCGCTCGCCGCAGCCCCCGACCTCCCCCACGCCGAGCCGCGCAACGCGCCCTCCTCGGAGAGGGACGAGGCGCCGCTCATGCCGGCACCGAACGATTCGCAGGCCGCCTCGAGCGGAGCGCGCCCGTGAGCGCCGTCGCACCGATCGGCGAGGCGCTCGAGCGCGCCGCCGAGGCTGCCACTCTGCTCGTGGCCACCGACTACGACGGGGTGCTCGCCCCCTTCGACGCCGACCCGATGAAGGCGACGCCGGTCCCCGGCGCCATCGACACGCTGCGCTCGCTCGCGGGCCTCCCCGGGGTCCACGTCGCCGTCGTGTCCGGTCGAGACCTCGCGACGTTGCGCACCCTCACCGAGATCGGCGAGGACGAGCCGATCGTCCTCATCGGCAGCCACGGCGCCGAGTCGTCGAGCCCCGCTGTGCGCGAGGCCATGGAGGCCGCCGCCGTGACGCCCGACGACGAGGCGACCCTGGCCGAGCTCCGCTCCGACATCGAGGCCCTCGTCAAGGAGCACCATCCCGACGCCGGCATCGAGCACAAGTCGGCCGCCGTCGTCGTCCACGTCAGGGGCCTTCCCCGCGAGACGGGCGACGCAGCGATCGCCGATGCCCGACGCGTGGCTCTCGACCATCCGGGGGTTAAGGTGCTCAAGGGCAAGTCGGTGCTCGAGCTCTCCGTCTCGCACGCCGACAAGGGCTCTGCCGTCACCGCCCTGGGTCGTCACGTCGACGCCGGCGCGCGCATGTACCTCGGCGACGACGTCACCGACGAGGACGCCTTCACGCGGATGCGCCGCCCCGACGACCTCACCGTGAAGGTCGGCACCGGCTCGACAGCAGCCCGTTACCGCGTCGACGACGAGCCTGCAGCGGCCGCGCTCCTCCAGCGCCTGTGGCAACTCTGCTCCGCCACCCGCATCGCACGCTGACCAGAGCGACCGCGCCACCCGGCATACGCCCCCGGCGGAGTTCGTGAGCCCCACACCGCACGGACACCGAGGGCGTATGCCGTTCCGCCGCCTCGAGCGCGTCCCCGCTCAGTGGCGCCGGACGGCGCCTGTCGAGCCGCGCACCACGAGCTCGGGGCGGAAGACGTACTCCGCACGGGGAGAAGGCTGCCCGGCGATCTCGTCGAGGAGCGCCCGGACCGTTGCGGCGCTCATGGCGTTGACGCTCTGGCGCACCGTCGTCAGGGGCGGGTMGGTGAAGGCGATGAGGGTCGAGTCGTCATAGCCGACAACGGAGAAGTCGCGAGGCACGCTGAGCCCACGCTTGCGGGCCTCGCGGATCGCGCCCAGGGCCATGAGGTCCGAACCGCACACGACGGCTGTCGCCCCGCGGTCGAGCAGGCGACCGGCCGCCGTCGCGCCGCCCTCGACGGAAAAGAGCGAACGCTCGATGAGGTCGTCGACGTCGGACCGGCCGGTGAGCTCCTGCATGGAGTGACGGAAGCCGGCGATCTTGCGGATGACCGGGACGTAGCGGTCGGGCCCGACAGCGAGGCCGATCTCCCGGTGGCCCAAGCTCACGAGGTGCTCGAGCGCCAGCCCCATCGAGGCCACGTCGTCGTTGCTGATGAAGGGCGCGTCGACGCCGTCGATGTAGCCGTTGACGAGGACGAGTGGCAGGTTGCGGTCCCGCAGCGCGATGTAGCGGTCCGGCGCGGTCGTCGTGTCGGCGTGCAGTCCGGAGATGAAGATGATGCCCGCCACCCCCCGCTCGAGCAGCATCTGGACGTAGTCGTCCTCGTGCACTCCCCCGGCGACCTGGGTGCACAGCACCGGCGTGTAGCCGTTCTGCGCCAGCGAGTTCTCGATGATCTGCGCGAACGCGGGGAAGATGGGGTTCGTCAGCTCCGGCACGATGAGGCCGACCAGGCCGGCGCTCTTGCGGCGCAAGCGACTCGGGCGGTCGTAGCCGAGGACGTCGAGCGCCGTCAGCACCGCCTGGCGGGTCGACTCGGCCACGCCCGGCTTGCCGTTGAGCACCCGAGACACCGTGGCCTCGGACACGCTCGCCTGCTCCGCGATGTCGCGCAGTCGTGCCTTCACGTCACCTCCCCCTTCGTCGCCCGTGCCGTGGGCCGCCGTCGGTGGGCCGCCACGTCCAGATGGTCACGCCGGGCCCCGAGGCGCTCAGTGTGACAGCCCGCTTGCCGATCTTGGGCGCACGTCCGTGGAGAGACGAGCCGGACTCGATTCCCGCGAGGTGGCGCGGCTCGAGGACGACCGGCTCGTGCGCGGCCCGCGCGACGTGGACGAGTGCCACCTCGTCGAGGGTCTCGCGCAGGTAGACCATCGCGTCACCCTCGGCGTGCACCCAGCGCAGGCCACCGCGCCGAAGGGCGACCGAGCGCTGGCGCGCCTTGATGAGGCCGCGGTAGGCGGCGAGAGTGCTTGCGTCCCAGACGGTGTCGTCCCAAGGCATCGGACGTCGTCCGTCCTCGCCGAACGTGCCCTCCATGCCGATCTCGTCGCCGTACGTCATCATCGGCATCGACGGGAACGTCAGAAGCAGGCCTGCGGCGGCCTCGACGTACTCGGGTCCGACCAGCGTCCGGATGCGCGGCACGTCGTGCGACCCGACGAGGTTGAAGGAGTGGACKAGCGACTGCCAGGCGATGCGTGACGTGAAGTCCCGCATCGTGTCGACGACCGCACCGGCGTCGAGCAGGGGCAGCGGGACCGGGGCACCGAGGAAGCGCGGGTCCTTGGGTTCCTGACGCAGCCACGTCCACGCCGGCTTGCAGAAGCCGGCGTAGTTCATGACGCCGTGCCAGCCGTCACCGGGCACGTCGGGGGTGTAGTCGTGGAAGTGCTCCCCGACGAGCAGAGCGTCCGGGGCCACCCTGCCCATGACGTCACGCATCTGCCGCGCGACGTCGTGGTTGACGTCGGTGTCGCGCCAGCGGCCCGTCATGTTGGCGACGTCGACGCGCCAGCCGTCGAGCCCGCCCGAGCGGCCCAGCCACTTGCGGACGACCCCCCGCGGGTCCTCGAAGATGCGATGGCGCAGTGCGGCGTTGAGATGGTTGAGCTTCGGCAGGGACGGGACGCCGAGCCAGGCGACGTAGGTGCCGTCCTCCCAGATGTAGTAGTCCCGTTCCGGCGTGTTCCTCCCGCCCGGACCGGTGGCCTTGAGGAACCACTCGTGGGCGTTGCCCGTGTGGTTCGTCGTGAAGTCGCCCATGACCTTCATGCCGCGGTCGTGCGCCGCCTTCGTGAGCCGGCGCAGCGCGGGGGCGCCGCCGAGCAGCGGGTCGATCTGCTCGAAGGACGACGCGTCGTAGCGGTGGTTGGAGCGGGCCGGGAAGAAGGGCGTCAGGTAGACGACGTCGATGCCGAGCGACTCGAGGTGGTCGAGGTGCTCGGTGATGCCGTCGAGGTCACCGCCGTAGAGCTGGTGCGCCACCCCCTTGGGACTGATGTCGACAGGGTCGGACCACGCGGCCGGGATCGCCCAGTCCGGCGTCTCGTGCTTGTCGGCCTGCGCCGAGCGGGCGAAGCGGTCGGGGAAGATCTGGTAGACGACCGACCCCAGCGCCCAGTCCGGCGGTGGGCTCGCGTGCGCCACGAGCCGGAAGTCGCCGGCGTCGGGCACGTCCCGCTCGTGGACCCCGGTTCCGTTGAGCCACACGTACTTCGTCGGACCACCGGTCAGCAGGAACCGGTAGTTCGTGACGGGGTTGTGGCACGTCAGGGTTGCGCGCCACCAGGCGTCCGCGGCGGTCGTGCGCACCTTGCGAGCCACGGTGAACGTCGCCTCGCCGTCCGGCGCGGTGCGCACGTGGACGGCCTCGACACCGGCTTCGAGCGGCACCCGGACGAGCACGTCGACGCGGTCGCCGAGGCGAGGCGTCGGGTGGGAGACGTACCGCCCCGACCCGTCGTGGTGCGGCTGGCTCAGCCACGTCTGCTGGCGGGTCGAGGCAGGGCTCACTTGACCGATCCCGTGGTGAGGCCGCCGACGAGCTGCTTCTGGAAGGCGAGGTAGAGCAGCATGACGGGGATGGAGCCGAGCAGGGCGCCGGCCGTGAACCGCCCGAAGAGGGTGTTGGCGTCGTTGCCGAGCGTCATGCCGTAGAGGCCCACACCGAGCGTCTGGTTGTCGACATCGGTGAGGAAGACGCTCGCCAGCATGAACTCGCCGTACAGGCCGACGAAGACGAGCATGAAGACCGTGACGAGGATCGGCATGACGAGACGCAGCGTCATCGTGAAGAAGATGCGCGCGTGGCTCGCCCCGTCGACGATCGCGGCCTCGTCGAGTTCCCTGGGGACCGTGTCGAAGTAGCCCTTGAGCAGCCACACGTTGGCGCCGAGCGCGCCACCGAGGTAGGCGAGGACGAGGCCGCTGGTCGTGTTGAGGCCGATGGACGGCAGCACGTCACCGATGCCGGCGAAGATGATGTACGTCGCGACGATGGCGAGCAGCGCCGGGAAGAACGTCGTGAGGAGCAGGAACATCATGCCGGGCCGGCGGCCCTTGAACCGCAGGCGCGAGAAGGCGAACGCCGCACACGCACCGAGGAAGACCGCCAGCAGCGCGCCCACCAGCGAGATGACCATCGAGTTCTTGTACCAGGTCCAGAACGGGCGCGAGCTGTCGTTGAAGAGGTCGGTGAAGTTCTTCGTCGAGAAGCCCGAGGGCCACAGGCTCGCCGTGTTGAGCGTGCCGCTGGGGTTCGTCGCTGCCGAGTAGATGAAGAGGATCGGGAAGAGGGCCCACATCAGGGCGAGGATGCCCAGGGCGTGACGCCACCACACCGAGCCACCGGGGCCGCGGCGCCTGGGCGACGGCGGAGTCGGAGCACCGGTCTCCTGCTCGATGCGGGTGTCCAGCCGCGCGTCAGCGGGGACGGGAGCGTTGAGGGTCGACATCAGTTGACCTCCTCGAGGGCCTTGGTGCGACGGAAGCCCGGGATGCTCATCAGCGCCACGAGCAGGAAGATGATGACGGACACCGCTGCCGCGAAGCCGTAGTTCGGCGCGCTGCCCGAGAAGGCGAGGCGGAACGCATACGTGATGAGCAGGTCGCTCGAGCCGATGCTCGTGTCGGCGCCGTTGAACGGGCCACCCTTGGTGAGCAGGTAGATGAGCCCGAAGTTGTTGAAGTTGAAGGCGAACGACGCGAGCAGCAGTGGCCCGACGGCCACGAGGAGCAGCGGCATGATGATCGAGCGCAGGGTCCGGAAGGCGTTGGCACCGTCGATGGTCGCCGCCTCACGCACGTCCTGCGGGATCGACTGGAGCGCCCCGGTGCAGACGATGAACATGTAGGGGAAGCCGAGCCACAGGTTCGTGATGAGGATCGCGGCCTTGGCCCCGGCCGACGTTCCCAGCCAGTCGACGCTCAGGCCCAGCGTCTGGTTGATGATGCCGTAGTCCTGGTTGAACATGCCCTTCCAGACCAGCGCCGTCACGAAGCCGGGCAGCGCGTACGGCAGGATCAGCAGGGACCGGTAGACCGCCTTGCCGCGCAGTCTGGGGTCGTTGAAGAGCAGCGCGATGAGCATGCCCAGCAGGAACGTCGAGAGCACCGAGACGATGGCGAAGACGACGTTCCAGACGAAGATGCCGAAGAAGCCGCTGCGGATCGTCGGGTCGGTGAAGATGCGCGTGTAGTTCGCGAGCCCGACGCTCTCCTTCCAGCCCTGGGGGAACGACTGGCTCGAGTCCGCCGCGTTGACCCAGCGCGCGTCCTTCGGGACGTACACCGTCGGTGGTGTCGTGGACGAGTCCTTGAGCTTGTCTGCAGCCGCGTCATAGGTGGCGGTCGGTTTGCCCTCGAAGGCCTCGGAGAGGCCGACGGGCTTGATGCCACCGCCGTCGCTCGTCGGGACCGCGATGGCCGAGAGGTCCTTGCTGCGGGCGTTGGCCTGCCGGGCGTTGAGGATGGTGTAGCCCGGCGCCTTGATGATCTTGCCGATCGGCGTCTTCTCTACCCCGGTCGCCGGAAGCGACTGCAGGCCCTTCTTGTCGCCGATGTACATCGAGCTGTCGGGCTTGGTCAGGAGCAGCACGAGGTCCGCGCTGGCGGGGTCACCCCCCTCGGCGATCGCGACCGACATCTTGTAGCGCGGCGTGTCGGGAACCTCTCGCACCGACTGCGCGATGATGTCGGTGACCGACTCCTCCTTGCTGTAGAGGTGACCGTCGCCGTAGTTCGTCGTCGACAGGCTAGCGGTGTAGAGCACCGGCCACAGCTGGAAGAGGGTCATGAAGAGCAGACCCGGCACGAGGTACTTCAGGGGCACGGACCGGCGCGTCGCGTAGACGGCGAGGATCCCCATCCCGACGAGTCCGGCGAGAACGACGGCCATCGTGTTGCCTGCCTGGGCGAGCCTGGTGGCGATCCACAGGATGCCGACCATCGTCGCGACGATGAGAACCCACTTGATCGCGAGCGCGAGGGGCTTGGTCATGTGACACGTCCTTTTGCGCCGGGCCGGCGCCGTTGCCGTAGATACACGAAGGGGAGCTCCCCGAGGAGCTCCCTGATGGCCCGTGCCCGGGCCGGTGTCTGCCGGGGTTCCGGGGTCCGCCACGGCGGCGGACCCCGGAACCCCTGTCAACCGAGGGAGCTCAGCCCTTGGCGATGTTGGCAGCGATCTCCTTGGCAGCAGCGTCGAGACGCTCCTTGGCACCCGCCTTGCCGGCGATGATGTCCGCGGTCGCCTGGCCGAAGGGGCCCCAGACCGAGTTCATCGCCGGGATGTTCGGCATCGGCTTGCCGCCGACGCCGGCCTCGTACCACGCCTTGACGTCGGGGTCACTCGCGGAGACCTGGTCATAGGCCTCCTTGAGGGCCGGCGGACGCTTGCCGACCTCGAAGAGCGCCAGCTGGACGTCCTTGCGCGGGATGTAGTTCGTGACGAACTCCTGTGCGAGGGCCGCGTTCTTGGCCTTGCTGGAGACGTAGAACATCTGCACGCCGAGGAACGGCTGCATGGCGCCGCCGCCGGTGAGGCTGGGCAGCGGGGCGATGCCGTAGTTGATGCCGGCTTCCTTGGCCTTCGCGACGCTCCAGGGACCGGAGATCATGAACGGTGCGGCCTTCGTGTCGAAGAGCGCGTCCTGGTTCGTGTCGTCGACGTTGGTCGAGAGGACCTTCATCTGGCCGAGCTTGGCGAGGACGTCGCCACCCTTGACGGAGCCCGCGCTGTTGACGATCAGCTTGTTGGGGTCGTAGTCGCCGTTGTCCTTCGTGGCGAAGATGCCGCCGTCGGGGAAGGCCGAGAGGTACGGGTAGGCGAAGTAGGCGTTGCCGACCTTGGAGACGAACTGCGACAGGACCTGCTTGGCCTTGCCCTCCTTGACGAGCTTCTCGCCGGTGGCGACGAGCTCGTCCATGGTCTTGGGGGCGTTCGGGACGAGGTCCTTGTTGTACATGAGGCCGATGTTCTCGACGGCATAGGGCACGCCGTAGGACTGGCCGTTGAACTTGGTGGCCGCGATGGCGGTCGGGAGGAACTTGCCCGCCACGTCGGAGCTGAGGTTGACCGGGGCGACCGTCGAGTTCTGGACGAGCTCGCCGAGCCAGTCGTGGGCGCCGACGATGACGTCCGGGCCCTTGCCGACCTTGGTCGCGTCCTTGAACTGGGTGCGGGTGTCGGTGGCGATCTGGACCTTGACCGACACGCCGTTCTCGGCGGCGAACTGGTCGGCGTACTTCTGTACCGCCTTGGACCGGTCGGCGTCCGTCCAGATGACGAGGTCGACGTTGGCGTCACGGACGGGAGCAGCGGTGCCGCTCGGCGTCTCGGGGGTGCCAGAGGTCGTCGCCTTGCTCGTGCCGGCGGCACCAGTGTTGGACGGGGTGGTGGGGCTGGACCCACCGCAGGCGCTGAGGGCCAGGGCGGCAACACCCGTGACAGCAGCAGCGCCGAGCGCACGCTTGTGCATGGATTCTCCTTTGAAGCCAGGTGGCACACGCCGCCACCGGTGACCCGGAATGTAGCAAGAAGTTGCAAATAGTGGCGACTCGCTTGCAGCAACTTTTTGCAACGTTCTGGACACAACCGGAGGGTCCCGGGCGCCACGGGCGAGGCACCTTGCGTGGGCGCAGGGGCGGTCAGGGGTGGTCAAGCCGCTGCGCATGGGACATGATGACGGTGCCTGCTCAGCCGGGCAGGCACCTTTACAACGGATCGTCCGGCACGTTCCTGCCGGTGAAGGAAGGCAATGAAGCCATGGCAACAGTGACGTTCGACAACGCGACGAGGCAGTACCCGGGCAACCCGGTCCCCTCCGTCGACAAGCTCAACATCGAGATCGCGGACGGGGAGTTCCTCGTCCTCGTCGGTCCCTCCGGATGTGGCAAGTCCACCTCCCTGCGCATGCTCGCCGGCCTTGAGGAGGTCAACGGCGGACGCATCCTCATCGGGGACCGCGACGTGACGAACCTGTCCCCCAAGGACCGCGACGTCGCGATGGTGTTCCAGAACTACGCGCTCTACCCGCACATGACGGTCGCCGACAACATGGGCTTCGCGCTCAAGATCGCCGGCGTCGACAAGGGCGAGATCCGCAAGCGCGTCGAGGAGGCCGCCAAGATCCTCGACCTGACGCCGTACCTCGACCGCAAGCCGAAGGCCCTCTCCGGTGGCCAGCGTCAGCGTGTGGCCATGGGCCGCGCCATCGTGCGCTCGCCCCAGGTCTTCCTCATGGACGAGCCGCTGTCGAACCTCGACGCCAAGCTCCGCGTCCAGACCCGCACGCAGATCGCCTCGCTCCAGCGCCGCCTCGGCGTCACGACGGTCTACGTCACGCACGACCAGGTCGAGGCCATGACGATGGGTGACCGCGTCGCGGTGCTCAAGGACGGCATCCTCCAGCAGTGCGACAGCCCGCGCCGGATGTACGACCACCCGGCCAACGTCTTCGTCGCCGGCTTCATCGGCTCCCCCGCCATGAACCTCATGAACGTCCCCGTCAGCGACGGCGGGGTCGACCTGCACGGCCACACCGTGCCGATCGCACGTGAGGACCTTTCCGGCGTCGGCAAGGACGTGACGCTGGGCGTCCGTCCCGAGGACCTCGAGCTGTCGTCCGACGCCTCGGGCATCCCCGTCACGGTCGACGTCGTCGAGGAGCTCGGCGCCGACGCCTACATCTACGGTTCGACCGAGCAGAAGCTGCTCGAGGCCACGGGTGAGAACGCCGGCGCCGTGCCGTTCATCGCGCGCGTCGACGGCCGTCGCCCCCCGGAGAAGGGCGAGAAGATCTTCCTCAAGCCGAAGCCGGGCCACGTGCACGTCTTCAACTCCGAGTCGGGCCTGCGCGTCGGCGACTGACCGGCAGCGCCTCGCGCGCCACGCTCTTCCGTATGCCGCTGGGCGTCGATCGACGGTTGTCGGCGGGCGTGCCACGATGATCGCGTGACGCTCGAGATCACCACCGCCCGACCCGAGTCCGCCCTGCTCGACCTGCCGTGGTCGACGCCGCTCGAGGAGTGGCCGGAGAGCCACCTCGCCGCGCTCCCCCGCGGCATCTCGCGCCACGTCGTGCGCTTCGTCAAGCTCGGGCCGCGCGTGCTCGCCGTCAAGGAGATCAAGGACGACATCGCGGACCGCGAGTACGCCATGCTGCGCAGCCTGCACCGCCTCGACGTCCCCAGCGTCGAACCGTTCGGCGTCGTGCACGGCCGGACCTCTGCCGACGGAGAGCCGCTCGACGCCTGCCTCATCACGCGGCACCTCCAGTTCTCGCTGCCCTACCGCGCGCTCTACAGCCAGAACCTCCGGCCCGACACCGCCGTGCGCCTCATGGACGCCCTCGCCGTGCTCCTCGTGCGCCTGCACCTCGAGGGCTTCTGGTGGGGCGACGTGTCGCTGTCCAACACCCTCTTCCGCCGCGACGCGGGCGCCTTCGCGGCCTACCTCGTCGACGCCGAGACCGGTGAGCTGCACACCAGGCTGTCCGACGGCCAGCGCGAGCACGATCTCGACATCGCCCGGGTCAACATCGCCGGCGAGCTGATGGACCTCGCGGCCGGCGGCTTCCTCGAGGAGCACGCCGACCCGTTCGAGGTGTCCGCCTCGATCATCGAGCGCTACCACACGCTGTGGGACGCCCTCACCGGCACGGAGCGATTCGAGCTCGGCGACCGGTGGCGCGTCGACGAGCGCATCCGCCGGCTCAACGAGCTCGGCTTCGACGTCGACGAGCTCTCGATCACGACCGACATCGGTGGCACCGAGATCGTCATCACCCCCAAGGTCGTCGACGCCGGCCACCACTCCCGACGCCTGCTGCGCCTCACCGGCCTCGACGTCGGCGAGAACCAGGCGCGCCGCCTGCTCAACGACCTCGACGCGTATGCCGCCGCGACCGACCGTCAGGGCGACGACGAGGAGATCCTGGCGCACGACTGGCTGGCCAAGGTCTACGAGCCGGTTACGCGTGCCGTGCCGCGTGAGCTCACCGGCCGGCTCGAGCCCGCCGAGATCTTCCACGAGGTGCTCGAGCACCGGTGGTACATGAGCGAGCGCGCCGGACACGACACGCCCATCGAGGACGCGCTGCGCGACTACGTCGCGAACGTCCTGCCGGCCAAGCCGGAGGAGAAGTCGGTGCTCGGGGTCGACACCGAGGAGATGCCGGTCATCAGCCGCTTCGACTGAAGCGAGCCGGCTCAGTCCGCGAGGGCTTCCTCGGCGGGTGCCGAGAGGATCTGGCCGAAGAGGACGACGATCCACAGCAGGAACGTCACGACGTGGACCGCCGTGCACCACAGGCAGATCGCGTGCACGCGGTAGAGCTCGGCCCAGACGAGGTAGAGCACCATCCCGATGCCGATCGTCAGCCAGCCGAGACGGACCCCGTCGAGCCAGCGCTCCGGCCGCCGCCACACGCGGGGCAGGGTGAGGCCCAGCGCGACGATGAAGAAGACGAGTCCGAGCAGGGCCACCGGCACCCCCAGGAACGTGCTCCAGGCGCTCGTGGTCACCTTGGCGCAGTCGACGATGCCGTTGATGCTGCACGCGAGCGTCGCGTTGGCGGTGAAGTGCTCGAACGTGAGGTATGCCGACACGGCGAGACCCGCGAGGGCCAGGACCAACGACACCGGCGCGAGCCAGACCGGGCGCGCACGCCCGACGTCGGCGGCCGTGGGACCCGGGGCGACGTCGCCGCGCAGCGAGCTCACGAGGTCACCGCTTGAGCAGCACGGAGGCGGACTGGACGCCCTGGCTCGTGCAGACGTTGGCCGGCTTGCCCTTGGTCTGGTCGCAGATCTGGGCCGTGATCATGTTGATGGCCGGGGTGACCGTCTTGCCGATGTCGGAGGTCGGGTCCTGGATGCCGGCGATGATCTGGTCGTAGGTCTTGCGCTCGAAGGCGTTGGCCTCGACGGTCGCACCGTTCGTGGCGGTGGTCCCCCCGTAGGTGATCCACGGGATGCCGCCGCCGGGGTTGAACTTCTGGAAGAGCGCGAGGTTGTCGCCCTCGAGGGTCTGCAGCGGCTTGCCGTCGCGGTCCTGGGTCTCGACAGCCTCGAAGGCCACGACGTCGCTGGTGTACTTCGCGTCCTTGAACGAGAACGTCGGCGTGTCGGGGTGCACGTCGGTGCTCGAGCTCCTGGTCTCGGTCACACCGGTGAAGGTGCCGAACCGCGACAGCGCGCCGATGAGCGCCCAGCGCTCCATGGCGCAGAACGGGCAGTACTCGGCGCCGACGTAGAGCACCTTGGGCTTCCCGTCCTGCGTCAGCGGGGTGCCGCCCTGGAGCTTGGCGGGCGCCTGCGCGGGCGAGGGCGCCGGCGCCTTGTCGAAGAGCGATGCCGGGAGCTTCTCGAGCGTGGCGAGGGCCGCCGCTCCCCCGCTGCCCGCGGTCGCGGCGGGAGCGTCCTTGGGCCGGTTGGCGATGACGACCCCGAGCACGACGGCGATGATGACGACGACGACCGCCACCGACGCGGCGATGACCTGCGTGCGCTGGCGCTCCTTGCGGGCGGCCTCGGCACGCAGCTGCGCCGCTCGCGCGGCCGTCTCGGCACGGGTGCTCTTCGCCACGTATACGTCCTTCGGTTCGGCTGCGCGTCGGCAGCGCTCGCGTGACGCCCCGGTGTTACTACAGGGCGTAGTCGTTCCTCAGCACTCTATCGAGCACCACTCCGACCAGCGTGGGAGGTCCATCCGAAGTTCCCGAGCCCACGCTGCCGGCCGGACGGCATACGTCAGCGGCGGCGCTGGCGGGCGATCTCGTAGAGGGTGACGCCCGTGGCGAGGCCGGCGTTGAGCGACTCGACGGCCGAGCTCATCGGGATCGAGACGATCTGGTCGCACGTCTCGCGCACGAGGCGCGAGAGGCCCTTGCCCTCGGAGCCGGTGACGATGACGAGCGGCTCCGTGGCGAGCGCGAGGTCGGGCAGCTCCACGTCGCCGTCCATGTCGAGACCGAGGATGAAGAAGCCGGCCTTCTTGAACTCCTCGAGCGCGCGGGTCAGGTTGCTCGCGCGCGCCACCGGGATGCGGGCCGCGGCGCCGGCCGACGTCTTCCAGGCCGACGCGGTCATGCCGACCGAGCGGCGCTCGGGCACGACGACGCCGTGGCCGCCGAACGCCGCGACGGAGCGCACGATGGCGCCGAGGTTGCGCGGGTCGGTGATGCCGTCGAGGGCGACGACGAGCGGGATGCCGGGCATCTCGGGGTCGATGAGGTCGTTCGGGTGGGCGTACTCGTAGGGCGGCACCTGCAGAGCCATGCCCTGGTGCACGCCGCCGTCGGTGAGCCGGTCGAGCTCGCCGCGTGGCGTCTCGAGGATCGCGAGCCCCCGCTCCGTGGCGAGCTTGAGCGCCTCGCGCACGCGGTCGTCGGTGTCGATGCGGGTGGCGATGTACATCGTCGCCACGGGCACGTCGGCACGCAGGGCCTCGACGACCGAGTTGCGGCCGTAGACCATCTCGCTCGAGGCCTTGCTGCGACTCTTGGACCGGGCCTGGCCGCGGCCACCGGGACCGGGCGCACCGGAACCGGACCGCTTCGCCGCGACCCTGGCGCGCTTGTGCGCTGGGTGGTACTCGCGTTCAGAGGCCTTGGGCGTCGGGCCCTTGCCCTCGAGCCCACGGCGACGCTGACCGCCCGAACCGACGGTCGCACCCTTGCTGCTCTTGCGGATGGCGCCGCGCCTCTGGGAGTTGCCTGGCATGTCAGCCCTATGCCTTCTCGGCCCCGGGGGCCGCGGTGGTGACGTCGGTGGTGGGGTCGGTGGTGTCGGTGGCGGCGCCCGCGTCGCCGCGCGCGGGGCGGGCGAGGGACCACTGGGCCC
>NZ_JBFULD010000057.1:0-15997 GCF_056400505.1 Terrabacter sp. P5_B1 | reverse complement strand
GCTCGTCCGCGCGCGGCGGTGGGAGCAGCCGCGTCACCGCCGCGAGGAGGTGCTCGCCGCTCACGGGCTTCACGAGGTACTCCGTGGCCCCCAGGGCGAAGCCACGGCCGCGCTCGGGCTCGACGCTGACCACGACCACGGGCACGTGGGCCGTGGCCGGGTCGCTCTTGAGCTCGGTCAGGACCTCCCACCCGTCCATCCCGGGCAGGTGGATGTCGAGGACGACCGCGACCGGGTCCCGGGCCCGGACGAGGTCGAGTCCCTGCTCGCCCGTCGACGCGGCGACGGGACGGAGACCCGCTGCGCGCAGGTGCAGCTCGACGAGCTCGGCCGAGCGGGGGTCGTCCTCGATGACGACGACCGTCGGGCCGTCGGCGGGGCCGTCGTCGAGCATCCACACGTCCCCGCCGGCCGAGCGGTCGGCGTCGGGATGCGGGACCGAGATCCCGAAGGTGCTTCCCTCGCCCGGTGTGCTCGTGAGCCAGAGTCGCCCGCCGTGCAGCTCGACGATGCGGCGGCTCAGGGTGAGACCGAGGCCGGTGCCCTCGCTCGACGACACCGACCGCTCGCCCTGCTGAAAGGAGTCGAAGATGCGCTCCTGGTCCGCCGGTGCGATGCCGATGCCCGTGTCGGTGACCGTGACGTCGAGCTCCTCACCGTCGCGCCAGGCGCGGACGTCGATGCTGCCGCCGTCGGGCGTGAACTTCACGGCGTTGCTCAGCAGGTTGAGCAGGACCTGCTTGAGGCGCAGCTCGTCCGCCGTGACGAGGCCTAGCCCTTCCGCCGCCTCCAGGGTCAGTCGTATGCCGTGCAGCGCGGCCCGCTCGCGCACCAGCGAGAGCGCCTGGACGAGGATGTCGTCGATGGGGAAGGTCGTGAGGTCGAGCTCCATGTGTCCGGCCTCGATCTTCGACAGGTCGAGGATGTCGCCGAGCAGCGCGAGCAGGTGGCGGCCCGCGGCATGGATGTCCTCGAGGTAGTCCTCCTGTCGCTCGTTGAGGTCGCCGAACATCCGCTCGAGGAGCACCTCGGAGAAGCCGATGACGGCGTTGAGCGGGGTCCGCAGCTCGTGCGACATGCTCGCGAGGAACTCCGACTTGTGGYGGCTCGCCTCCGCGAGGGCCCCGCTCTGCTGCTCGAGCTGCTGGTAGAGGCGCGCGTTGGTCAGGGCGACCGCCGACTGGCTCGCGAAGGCCGCGAGCAGCTCACAGGTCTCGTCGCTGAACGACCCGGTCGACTTGCGGCGCACGACGAGAGCGCCGACGACCCGGTCGGGGCGCACGAGCGGGATCGCGACGAGGGAGCGCCACCCGGAGGCGTGGAGCACGGCCAGGTGCGGGTCGAGCGGCTCGGGCTCGGCGTCGAGGTCGGGGATCTGGAGTACCTGTCGACTGCGCGTGGCCCGGCCCACCCACGTGCGGTCGATGTGGATCTCCGCGCTCCGCAGCGCGTCGATGACGGCCTCACTCGTGCCGTAGGCCGTGCGGACACGGAAGAGTCCCGTCACCTCGTCGAACTCCATGAGTGACCCGCCGTCGGTGTCCGAGAGCTCGACCGCGTGGCTGACGATCGTCGTCAGCACCTCGTCGGCGACGAGCGTCGAGCTGATCGCCTCCCCCACCTCGGCGAGCGCCTCGAGCTGGTCGACCTTGCGGGCCAGCTCGGCCGACCGGCCCTCGAGCGCCGAGATGAGCTCGACGTGCCGCAGCGCGAGAGCCGCCTGCTCGGCGAACGTCGACAGGAGCTGCTCGGCGGCTTCGTCGAAGGGCGATACCTGGGTGCGCCACACGTTGAGAGCGCCGACGACCTGGTCGCCGACCAGCATCGGGGCGCCCATCATCGTCCGGTAGCCGCCGACCCGCTGGAAGTCGGTGCGCCGGTAGTCCGGGTCGGCGAGGACGTCCTCGATCTGGTGCACTCTCCGGTCGAGGGTGACTCGACCGACCAGGGTCGCCCGGTCGCGCACGATCGGGTGCTGCGAGACGAAGTCGACGAACTCCGGCGTCAGTCCGCTCGACCGCGCCAGCACGAAGGAGTCGCCCTGCACGAGGTAGATCTGCGCCACCTGTGCCCCGAGGAGGCGCCGGGCGCTGTCGACGACCGCGTCGAAGACCTCGTCCCGGCTGGCGGCGCCCCCTGCCGTCGAGGCCGTGAGGACCTTGAGGATGTCGCTCGTGGCTCGCAGCTGTTCCTGCGTCGTCGCGAGCCGGTCGGCGAGCTCGTGGGCACCCTCGACCGCCTCGTCGCCCGTGCCTTCGAACCCGCCCATGCGAGTCCCCCATCGACCTGTGAGTCTGGTCCCTCTCGACGAGTGTCCTCCCCGAACGGTCGGCGCACCATCGAAATCGGGAGCCAGGCCCCGCGGGAGGTGGCCGTCCTGGCATGGACCGGCCCGGCCGACTGTCCAACCTTGTGGCGCGCGCCTGCCCCATGATGAGTCCATGAGCGACGCATCCGGGGGCAGGCACGGGTCGAACAGACCGAAGGGCCGCGCCGCCGTCCGGTGGGTGGCCTTACTGGCCGTGCTGGCCTGGCTCGCCATCGGAGGCGTCGGCGGTCCACTCGTGGGCCGGCTCTCCGAGGTCGCCACCAACGACAACGCGAACTTCCTTCCCCCGTCGGCGGAGTCGACGTCGGTGAGCAAGCTCGTGGCGCGCACGACCGACACCCAGACGCTGCCCTACCTCGTCGTCGTCGAGCGCCCGAGCGGGCTGACCCCGGCGGACCTCGCCGCGGTCCAGCGCTACGTCGACGGCATCCCCGGTCTGGAGCTCGCCGACCCCGGACGCACCGTCGGCGAGTTCCTGCAGTCGCCCCCGAAGCTCGCGATCCCCAGCCAGGACAAGCAGGCCGTGCTCGTCCCCGTCGCCTTCCTCGCCGACAAGGCCGAGGTCACCATCGCCGGGGACACCGCGTTGTATGCCGTCGCGCAGGCCCTGCGCGAGTCCGCTGCGTCGACGCTGGGTGCGTCCGGGCTGACCGTCCACGTGACGGGGGCCGGCGGCTTCTTCGCCGACTTCATCATCGCCTTCGGCGGCATCGACGGCATCCTGCTGCTCGTCGCGCTCGGGGTCGTCTTCCTCATCCTGCTCATCGTCTACCGCAGCCCGATCCTGCCCTTCGCCGTGCTCATCTCGGCGGTGTTCGGCCTCTCCCTCGCGGCGCTCGTCGTCTTCCCGCTCGCCGAGAACGGCACGATCAGCCTGAGCGGCCAGAGCCAGGGCATCCTGTCGATCCTCGTCGTCGGCGCCGCGACCGACTACGCGCTGCTCCTCGTCGCGCGGTTCAAGGAGGAGCTGCACGACGAGGAGTCGACGTGGGCGGCGATGAAGATCGCGTGGCGCGCCTCGGTAGAACCGATCGCCGCGAGCGCCGCCACCGTCGTCCTCGGGCTCCTCTGCCTGCGCCTGTCGGATCTCGGCAGCACCAAAGGCCTGGGTCCCGTCGGCGCGCTGGGCATCGTCGGTGCCTTCGTCGCGTCCCTGACCTTCCTGCCCGCGGTCCTGCTCCTCATCGGCCGGCGCATCTTCTGGCCCCAGGTTCCCCGGGTCGACCACGTCCACAGCGCGGACGCCGTCGGCACCCGCGGGATCTGGGGGCGCGTCGCCGGCATGGTCGGGCGTCACCCCCGGCGTACGTGGGTGGTCACCCTCCTCGCCCTCGCCACCTGTGCGGCGTTCCTGCCGACGCTCAACGCCCGCGGCATCGCCCAGTCCGACCTCTTCCTCACCCAGGTGGACTCCGTCACCGGGCAGGAGGTGCTCGCGCGCCACTTCCCTGCCGGATCAGGCTCACCCGTCCAGATCGCCGCCCCCGAAGCCGAGGCCGATGCCGTGGTCCGGGTGCTCGAGTCGACCGACGGGGTCAGCAGCCCACAGGTGGGTCTCGTGCCCGGACAGCCGCCCAAGGTCGTCGACGGTCAGGTCATCGTGCAGGCGACGCTCGATGCGGCTGCCGACAGCGTGGCGGCCGAGGACGCCATCGAGACGCTCCGCGAGTCTCTCGACCGGGTCGGCAGCGACGTCCTCGTCGGTGGGACGACGGCCACGAACCTCGACGTGCGGCTCGCGAGCGAACGCGACCTCAAGGTCATCATCCCGACGATCCTCGCCGTGATCTTCGTCGTCCTGATGCTCCTGCTGCGGTCGATCGTGGCCCCGCTCGTCCTCGTCGCCGCGAACGTCCTGTCGTTCGCCGCGACGATGGGCGTCTCGGCCATCGCCTTCAACCACGTCTTCGGATTTCCGGGATCCGACCCGTCGACGCCGCTCTACGGCTTCGTCTTCCTCGTGGCCCTGGGCATCGACTACTCGATCTTCCTCATGACGCGCGTCCGCGAGGAGTCCCGCATACGGGGCACCCGCCCCGGCATCCTCGTCGGTCTCGCCGTCACGGGTGGTGTCATCACGAGCGCGGGCGTCGTTCTCGCATCGACGTTCTCGGCCCTTGCCGTGCTGCCGATCCTCTTCCTCGTGCAGATCGCCTTCATCGTCGCCTTCGGCGTCCTGCTCGACACGCTCGTCGTGCGCAGCCTGCTCGTCCCGGCCGTCTCCTACGACCTCGGCGACCGCATCTGGTGGCCCATCGGCCTCACGCGGGCCGGCCGTCACGAGCCGGGCGCCGAGCCGGGCGCCGAGCCGAGGGCCGACACCAAGGCCCGCGTGGGCGACGCGTCCGCACGCTAGGCCGGATCCAGCCCGGTCTACCCCGGGTGGGCCTGGTCCGCGGTGGCGACCCGGGGAGTCAGCTGCTCCACCTCGTCCCACTCGGGTCCGCCGAGGTGGATGGCCGCCGCGGGGAAGAGACCATTGTCCTCACGGTTGATGTGCTCCCGAAGCGCGTCCTCGAAGTGCGGGTAGAGCTCGACCTCGCCGTCGGCGACCCGGGCCAGCAGCTCGTCGAGCTCATGGTGCTCGCCGCAGAGCGTGGCGATGTGGTCCGTGAAGAGCTCGTCACGCGCCATCACCGTGAAGAGGCCGACCTCCTCGGCCTCCACGTGCGGCAGAAGGTGAGCGGCGAGCGTCTCGGCCGCCGCCCGCCTGCGGTCGGGGTCCTCGAGCCCGTCACGCAGGGCACCCAGGTGGTTGACGATGTGCTCGTGCTCGGCCATGAACCGCCCGACCACCTCGAGGTCGGCACATCCGCAGTAGCTGCACATCAGCACGTCCTCTCCGTGGTGGTCCTCAAGGCTGCACGACCACTGTTCCATGGGCGCCGCGCCCGGTGAGCCCGCACGCAGCAGCCGGCCGCCCTCGGCATACGTGGCGTCGAACTGTGCCCCGACGACGTGGAAGCTCGTGGCCCGGTTCGGCCCGGCGTCCAGCACCCAGAAGCGGACCCGCTTCCCCACCCGTGCCGTCAGGGGCGTCGTGTCGTACTGGTAGGCCACGCCGTTGTAGCTGACGACATCGGTGGTGTCGGCCTGCGCCTTGGCCGCGTCCACCTCGCTGGCGGAGCTCCGGATCGTGCTGGCACCGAGGTGGGCCTCGGACTGCACGAGTACGTAGGACCGGTCAACGGCCGGTAGGCCCGGCCGCTCGATCACGACCGCCCCGAAGAGTCCGGCCGAGATGTGCGCCGACATCGGCATCGTGGCGCAGTGGTACATCCACATGCCCGCCCGCGTCGGTGAAGCGGTAGGTCAGGCTGCCGCCCGCCGGGACGGTCCGCATGGCGGCGTCCGGTGCCCGGGAACCCGCGTGGAAGTCGATCGAGTGGCCCATGGTGCCGGGGTTGACGAGAGTGACCTCGAAGACGTCGCCGACCCGGCCGTGCAGGGTGGGCCAGGCGTCGTGCCGTTGTGGGTCCACCGCCGCTGCCAGACGCCGGGCGCCACCTCCTGCTCGTGCTCCCTGACGGTGAGCGTCAGCCGATGCGTCCGCGCCGTCGTGAGCGGGGGCAGGACGGGGTCGTATGCCGTGAAGTCGCCTGTGGGGACGCCTCGCTCGGCTCCTACTCGAGTCGGCCCGCGCGCACCCGGGGGTCGTTGTGCACGATGCACGAGGAGATGCTCCGCGCGGCCTGGACAGCAGCGGCGCCTCTGACGTCGAGGTGGGCCTGATCCCGTTCGCGCGTGAGGGTGCCTGCCTCGTTCACCTGGGCCGTCGCGGAGCTTCCCGAGGCACCTGACGACGAGGCTCCCGGGCCCGGGGGCCACCATGGGGCCATGACCTCTGCGACGCCTTCCGCCCTCGAGCGGCGACCTCGGCTTCTCGTCTTCGACGTCAACGAGACGCTGTCCGACATGACGCACCTCGGCGACCGTTTCGTCGAGGTCGGTGTGCCGCCCCATCTCGCAGCGCCGTGGTTCGCCGGGCTGCTGCGTGACGGTTTCGCCCTGACGCTCACCGGCCAGAACCCCAGCTTCAGCGACGTCGCGCGTGCGTCGCTGCACACCGTGCTGCACGACAAGGCCAACGTCGAGGCGGCGAGCCGGCACATCATGGCGGGCTTCCTGGAGCTCCCCCTGCACGATGACGTGGTGGACGGCATACGCGCCCTGGCTGCGATGGACGTGCGGCTCGTGACCCTGAGCAACGGGGCGGCCGATGTGGCCGAGGGCCTCTTCGAGCGCGGCGGCATCCGGGACGCCTTCGAGAGAGTCCTGTCCGTCGAGGACGCAGCGGCATGGAAGCCCGCTGCCTCCGCCTACGCGTATGCGCTCGGCGAGTGCGCCGTGGCGGCCGACAACGCGATGCTGGTCGCCGTCCATCCGTGGGACATCCACGGGGCCAAGGCTGCCGGGCTACGGGCCGCCTTCATCAACCGGACGGGCGGCCCCTACCCCGAGCCCATGCATGCCGCTGACCTCGTTGCGTCGTCCCTGACCGAGCTCGCGCGCCAGCTGGAGCAGTTGCCCGCGTCCTGAGGCGAGGAACGCCGGGCTCCGACAACCGTCTGAACCATCCCGAACGGTCATCCGAGGCACGGCGCCCCAGCCGCAATCGCACCTCTCGTTAACAGCCTCCCCACGAGGGTAAGTGCACGCCGTGGGGTCGGTGACGGCGACGGGTACCGCGCGTACCGAGAGCGGGAGACTGGTCGACGAGCGCAACGACGAGCTCGGGCACCCGATGAGCCCGGCCGTCGCGGTGGCGCGGCTGTACTTGGACGCCCTGGTCGTCCACGGACGTCTTGACGCGGCTCAGGCGCTGATGACGAGCGACTACCGGCTCGCGCGCGCACAGAGTTGGCTTGCCAACCGGGCCGTGCCACTGGTCGCCTGCGGGGCCCTGGACGGGCTTGCCCGCGGCTTGGCCTCGGGTGACCGGAGCACGGCGCACTACCGTGAGTTCGAGGCAAGCGAGATCCGCCTCGACGAGGAGGTTTTCGCCGAATGGTGGGCACGGAGCGGCACCGTCGGTCGCCCCCGCCCGCTCGGTGCGGATCTCGAGCTCGTGCTCTTCGTGGACATGGCAGAACTGGACGAGCGGCTCCCGCCAGGCGCCGCGGGAAGTCGGGCCGGCGCTGCCTACGACGTCACGAACCACGCCGAGGTGCTCCTCCGGACCATCGACGGTCGACCCCAGGTGGCGGGGCACTCCGCCAGACCGGTCACCGCAGGTTGGCCACCCCAACCGGTGTAGTCGGCCGAGGGTCTCAGGTGCCGGGCGACGGTTCCGCCGTGGTGCCGCCGCTGCTGGGATTTGCAAGGTGGCAGATCTCGTCCACGACGTCCGCAGCCACTGGCAGCGCGGCGATCTGCGCGGCCACCTCCCCGGCCCGGCTGCGGATGTCGGGGTCCGACAGGATGCGGCTGACGGCAGCCGCGGCGTCGGGCATCGCCTCGGGTCCACCGAGGACGCCCAGACCGGCTCCGAGGGTCGACACTGCCTCGGCGTTGAGGTGCTGGTCGGTGGTGAACAGCGGCACGACGACCTGCGGCACCCCGGCGGTCAGCGCCGACAGGATGGTCCCGAACCCGCCGTGGCCCACGACCACCGCGGCCAGCGGCATCACCTGGTCCTGCGGCCAGTACTGCTCGACGTGCGCATTCGCCGGCACGTCCGCCAGCTCGACCCGATCGCCGTGGCCGGTGGTCAGCAGCACTCGGACGGGCAGGGCGGCCAGGGACCTGAGCGCTGCCGCGAAGACCTCGCGCAGGTGCCCCAGTCCGGCCGCGACCGTCCCGAAGGTGACGTAGACCAACGGGGCGTCCGGGTCGCCCCAGGACCGGGGAAGACGCCCCCCATCTGCCTCGCGCTCTGTCCGGAACCGGACCACGGCGCGGTCCGGTGCATCGGCGGGTGCCGAGCCGCGCACAGCCTGGTCCAGGCTCTCCGGGACCATCGTGAACACCGGTGAGCGGCCCGCCGCCCGCAGGAGGTGCCCGACCTGGAATCCCGTGATCTCGTCCAGCTCGGACAGCGGTTCCACCAGGCACGTCCGGCCCCACTCCATCAGGGCCGCGACTCGGATGGCCACCTCGCGTGCGGAACTCCGGCAGCCTCGGCCGCAGCGAGCGAACCGAGCTCCGCTGGTTCCCGGAGGACCACATCAGCTCGCCACGCGTCGACCACGGCCAACACATCGGGGAACGCGGCCTGGGCGTCGAGGCGGCCGAACACGTCCGCCATCACGGTGCGGTTCGCATCGACGCGGCTCATCCTCGGCAACGACTCGAAGACCTCACCCATCGCGGCAGCGGGCGCATCGGCGAACGGAGCATGGTCCAGGCCGGCGCGCTGCACCGCAGCGGCGAACGAAGCCGGGGCGGCTACTCGCACCTCGTGACCCGCGGCGCGGCACGCCTGGGCGAGCACCTTCAGCGGCCCGAAGTGGCCGTCGCCTGCCGTCGTCGAGCACAGCACCCGCATGCTGAAGTCTCCCACGGGGCCGGTACGACGATGCCAGAGTCGGGTGCATCCGACTCTGCGTGGTCAGGCCTTCGACTGTCGTAGGCTTCCGGCATCCAGCGGTGGAGGCGACCCATGACCCGGCTGTCGATGCACGAGCAGCTCCCGTTCGACGAGGACGGCACGGCGTCGCCGATCTCCACCGGGGAGCTGCCCCAGGCCGAGGAGGTCCGGGTCGTCGTCACCGAAGCGTTCGAGCGGTACCGGTCGAACGCCGACGGAGAGGTGGCCGCCTACATCCCGGCGCTCGCGCAGGCGTCTCCGAGCTGGTTCGGGATCTCCGTGGTCGGGGCTCGCGGGAACTCGTTCGAGATCGGTGACGTCGAGACGAGGTTCTCGATCCAGAGCGTCTCGAAGCCCTTCGTGTTCGCGCTGGTGTGCGACGCCATCGGATACGGGGAGGCACGCCGCCGTCTCGGCGTCAACAGCACGGGGTTCCCTTTCGACTCCCTGATGGCGGTCGAGCTGAACGTCGACCGAACGATGAACCCATTGGTCAACGCGGGAGCGATGGCGGCCACGAGCTTGGCGCCCGGAGCGACCGCGCAGGAGAAGTGGGAAGGGATCAGGGAGGGGCTGTCACGGTTCGCGGGACGCGAGTTGATCGTCAACGAGGAGGTCTACGCCTCCGAGTCCGCCACCAACCTGCGCAACCAGGGCATCGCCCACCTGCTGGAGAGCTACGGCCGCCTCTACTTCGATCCCGACCAAGCCACCGACATCTACACCCGCCAGTGCTCGCTCGATGTGACCGTGCATGACCTTGCGGTCATGGCCGCCACGCTGGCCAACGGGGGCATCAACCCCGTGACCAGCCACGCCGTCGTCGGGCGCGGGGTGTGCCGACGCGTGCTCGCGGTCATGGCCACAGCCGGTCTCTACGAGCTGTCGGGAGACTGGCTCTACGAGGTCGGGATGCCGGGAAAGAGCGGGGTGAGTGGCGGCATCGTCACCGTCGCGCCGGGCAAGGGCGGCTTGGCGACCTTCTCCCCTCCCCTGGACCCGGCCGGCAACAGCGTTCGCGGTCAGCTCGCCACCAAGTACCTCGCCGAACGCCTCGGCCTCAATCTCTTCGCCTCCGTGGCGGCTTCGCGGGACTGAGGCGGCCCAGGCCCCTTCGGCGTCAGCGGCCCAGGGCCTCGGCGAGGGCCGCTGGGTCCTCGACCGTCACCGTGGCGGCGGGGTGACGAAGCATGCCCGTGGGCTCGATGCCGTGGACGGGCTGGACGAACGACACGCACAGACCCTGGCGCGAGTTCGTCGCGAACGTGACGCCACGGTCGGCGAGCGACAGGTGGGCCGGTCCCGCCGTGCGGTAGAAGGCATACCCCGAGCTCACCTGGGAGCCGGCCACGTTGGCCAGCTGGGTGCGCAGCCGCCAGGGACCGAACCGCACGAGGAGCTCGTCGTCGGCAACGACGACTTGCGCGGTGGCCGGCGTGATCCCGAAGGCGAGAGCGGGCAGCCGGTAGCGGCCCTCGAAGGCGAACGCGAACTCGCGCGTCACGACCGGCGCCTCAAGCTGGACGGCGGGTCGAGCAGTCCCGCGGGGCCACGCTGCTGCTCGCCGAGGTAGGCATCGAGCACCAGCAGTCCTGCGGTCGCACCAGGGGTGGCCCACTGCAGCCAGCTCATCCGCTGGGTGAGCGACCGCGCCTGGTCCCGGGCCGCCGGATCCGTCTCGGCACGCTCGAGCGCATCGCCGAGCTCGGCTCCGGAGCGGTACGCCTCGGCGCTCACCATGACCGCCCCCAGGGTCAGCGCCGTCTTGAGGACGACCGCCGCCGCGGTCGGGCGGTGCCCGMCGACGCGACGACGGTTGTCGGCGAGGATGGCGATGCCGCTCAGCAGGTGGAGGCCGACCGCGGCCCCCTGCACCGGTCCCCACTGTCGCCATCCCTCGTCGGCGATCTCCGCGCGTTCGCGCGCGTCGTCACCCTTCCGAGAGGCAGGGTTCAGTGCAACGGCACCCGCGAGGGAGCCGCCRAACCAAGCCGCGTTGGTGAGCACGTGCGTGGCACGGACGATGGTGCTGTATGCCGTCATGGGGAGTCCCTCGTGCCTCTGGCGCCGGTGGGCGGCGCGTTTGTCGGACGAGGACTGTCGTACCCGCTTCCCGCGCCACCACACCCTGCCGCCGCCAGCGGCCGAGCGCTGCCGGCTCAGGTCAGCTCGAGGAGGTGCTTGGCGATCCGCGCCAGGGTCACCCGCCCAATGGCCCGGGACGGGTGCAAGGCCGAAGAGCAGCCGCATCTGGGGCAGCGACACCTCCCCCACCTCGTCGACGCCGCGCACGGCGAGCCGAGCAGGTCACGGGTCACCTGTTGCAGCGCCTCCGCCGACGCCGGGAGGGAACGATGGCTTTGCCTGCGGCAAGTGCTTGGTGAAGATCTGCCGCACGGGACGGCCGGATCGCCAGCCCCTCGAGGCGCGAACCATGTCAGGATGCTCGGCATGTCGGGTCGCGCGCTGAGCTTCGGAACGGTGGCAGCGGCTTTCGAGAGGTTCCGGCCGGGATATCCCGCGTCGGTCTTGGACACCCTGATGGCCTACGTCTCGCGCGAGCTGGAGTGGATCCGGGTCGAGGCCGACCGGCTGGGCCAGCGACGATGATCGACCACACTTCGCTGATGGGGCGGGCGCAGGCGACCCTGCCGGAGGACGTCTTCGCCTACTTCGCAGCAGGCGCCGGGGCCGAGAGCACCCTCGCAGGGCAGCAGCAGGCCTGGGACGAGGTGCTGCTCCGGCCGAGGGTCCTCAGGGATGTCTCGGCCACGTCCCCGGGCACCCAGGTGCTCGGACACCCCGTGGCGTCACCGGTGCTCGTGGCACCGACCGCGTCCCACAAGCTCGCGCACCCCGAGGGTGAGGTGGCTGTCGCCCGCGGGGCTCGGGCGGCGGGGAGTCTCCTCGTGCTGTCGATGCGCTCGAGCAGTCCGGTGGAGGACGTCGCGGCTGCGGCCGGACCTTTCTGGCAGCAGCTCTACGTGCTGCAGGACCGAGGCGTCACCGACGAGATCGGCCAGCGCGCCGCGGCCGCCGGCGCGCTGGCCCTGGTCGTCACCGTCGACACTCCCCGCGTGGCACGCAAGCGCGCCGGCTTCCCGGCCGAGCTCCCGAGCACCGGCATCATCGAGGCGCTCGACCACCGCGACGTCGCTGATCCACGGCTGATGCAGGCCGAGGACGTCGGCCCCCGCGATCTCGAGCGGCTCGCCGCGGCCAGTGGCCTGCCCATCGTGGCGAAGGGAGTGCTGACCTCCGAGGCCGCCCGGGACTGTGTGGCCGCGGGCGCCTCGGCCGTCGTCGTCTCGACCCATGGCGGTCGCCAGCTCGACGGGGTCGTGCCCACCCCGCTGGCGCTCCCGGAGGTGGCCGAGGCTGTCGGCGACCGCGTGGAGGTCTACGTCGACGGGGGCGTGCGCACCGGATCACACGTCCTCAAGGCGCTCGCGCTCGGCGCCCGGGCCGTGCTGGTCGGCCGTCCGGTGATCTGGGCCCTCGCCACCGGCGGATCCGACGGAGTGCGAGGCCTGCTCGACGAGATGGCGTCTGAGGTCGAGGAAGCACTGGCGCTCGCGGGCTGCCCGTCGTGCGCCGAGGTCGGGCCCGACCTCGTACTCCGGTAGGACGACAACCGCGGCCACCCAGCCAGATCGAACGGCGCGAGAGGTCCTCCTTGGGCGCGGGCCTGGGGGTCAGTCTTCTGCCGTGGCGGCGAAGGCCTGCTTGGCGTCGCGGTACCAGTCCATCGACTTCTTCGGGTGCCGCCAGCGACTCTTCATCGCGTCGCGGGCGTCCTGGTGGGTGACGTCCCCCGCCTTCTCCGCGTCGCGGAGGTGGCGGTCCTGGGCCTTGATGACGTCGTCGGCGTTGTCGCCGTGGTGCTCGAGGTCGCAGGGTCCTCCGAGGGATCTGCAGGTCATGGTCTTCATGGTCGGCTCCTTGGTCGTGGGGTGTGATGCTCTACTGACGATCGAGACAGCCGGAATGTGACGCCCACTCGGTAGGGGCTCAGTCGCGCGAGGCGCCGGGTGGCGTCGGCGCGTTGAGGTCGAAACGGATCCCGACCATGCGGATGGCGAAGCAGGCGACCCCGGCCACCAACGTCGGGACCCAGCCGTGAAGTCCGATCTCGACACCCACCACGGTGATCACGGCACCGACGAGGGCAGGGATGGCATACAACCCACTGCTCAGCACGGTCGGGACGCGCCCGATCAGCACGTCGCGGATGGTGCCTCCCCCGACGGCGGTGACGGCGCCGAGGATGACGGCCTGCAGCGGACCCAGGCCGGCATCAAGTGCCTTGGTGGCCCCGGTGATGGCGAACAGGCTGAGGCCCATCGCGTCGAAGACCTCGATCGGCAGGGCCAGGCGATGGAGCTTGCGTCCCCCCGCGAAGGCGATGAGGGCGCCGGCAGCGGCGATCACGAGATAGCGCCAGTCCCTGAACGTCGCGGGCGGGAGGACGCCGATGATGACGTCGCGGATGATGCCGCCACCCACGGCCGTGATCATGCCGAGGGTGAGCACTCCGACGATGTCCAGCCGCGCCGCGCGGATCGCGGTCAGCGCCCCGTTGAGCGCGAAGACGGCGGTGCCTGCGAGGTCGAGCAGCAGCAGGACGCTCTGGGCGGTCACTCGAGCTCCTCCCGGACCACCGCGCTCCCCATGCCGACACGGTACGCCGAAGCCTGCGCCTCGACCGTCGCCCGGGGCGGACAGGGTGCCGTCTTCCCGGAGTCACACGGGGAAGTCATGGCGCCGGTGGGTACGGTCGACTCACCGGTTGGACTGGTCGGTGGGACACCACGAGAGGTGAAGCGATGACAGCTGCTGACAAGGTGCTCGCCGGGATGGACCGCACGCGCGGCTGGCGGGAGGACTTCTACCGCGACCTGCACGCCCACCCCGAGCTGAGCGGCCGGGAATCCCGCACCTCGGCGGCAGCCGCCGAGCGACTGACCGAGTGGGGCTTCGAGGTCCAGCGCCTGGGTGGCGGTGTCGTCGGCGTTCTGGCGAACGGACCTGGCGACACGGTGCTGAGCCGCGCCGACATGGACGCGCTGCCGGTGACCGAGCTGACCCAGCTGCCGTATGCGTCGACGCAGACCGCAACCGACGAGACGGGCGCCACCATCGGGGTGTCCCACGCCTGCGGCCACGACGTCCACGTGACGTGCCTGCTCGGTGCCGCCGAGCTGCTCGCCGACCAGCGTCAGCACTGGAGCGGGACCTTCGTCGCCCTGTTCCAGCCGGCCGAGGAGACGGCGGCAGGAGCGAGCGGGATGCTCGAGGACGGACTGGCACAACGCATACCGCGTCCTGACGTCGCCTTCGCCCAGCACGTCCTCGGGCTCGACGCCGGGACGATCGGCACCCAGGTCGGGCCCGTGATGTCCGCTGGCGACAGCATCCGGATCACGGTCTTCGGCAAGGGTTCACACGGCTCGATGCCGCACCTGAGCGTCGACCCGGTCGTGCTCGCCGCCTCCATCGTCCTGCGGCTGCAGACGATCGTGGCCCGCGAGACGAAACCGGGAGAGTTCGCGGTCGTCACGGTCGGCAGCAGCGTGGCCGGGACGAAGAGCAACATCATTGCGGACCGGGCCGTGCTGCTGCTCAACGTGAGGACCTACGACGACGGCGTACGTCGCCACGTGCTGGACGCCATCGAACGCATCGTCCGCGCGGAGTGCGACGGCGCCGGGTCCCCGCAACCGCCCACCTTCGAGTACTACGACCAGTACCCCCTCACCACCAACGACGCCGCGGTGGGTGACCGAGTCAACCGCGCGTTCCGAAGGCACTTCGGGGACCAGGTCGTCGACCTCGGCCGGGTCACGGCCAGCGAGGACTTCAGTCGCATCCCGGACGCGTTCGAAACGCCGTACGCCTACTGGGGCGTGGGCGGTTTCGCTGCCGGCACCCCAGCGCCGCCGAACCACTCCCCCTTCTTCGCGCCTCTCCTCCAGCCGACCCTCGACACCGGCACGGCCGCACTCGTCGTGGCAGCGCTCGCCTACCTCGCCAAGGACCCCGTCTGAGCGGTGTGGCCTCGGAACTCTGCGGCGGCTGCCTACTTCAGGCGGAAGAGCGAGTCGTCCCGGATGGAGGACTTCCCCGGGTCGCCGGCGTGGCCCAGGAGCTGGGTCTGACCGACCATCTGTTCGATGCCCTTGAGAACCGAGTAGTGGTCGACGGCGACGGAGGAGATGCCGCCGGCAGTGGTGTATGGGGTGATCACGATCAGCGGCACGGTGAACGTGCTGCCGTTGCCCTCGTCCCAGGTGATGATGATGGCGGAGCGGCCGGCCTGGTACGTCGCGGAGTTCAACAGGCCCGGCAGGTAGCCCTTGAGCCAGTTGTCGCCGTTCTGGATTCGTTGCGCGATCGTGCTGTTGGGCACCAGGTGCATGATGTCCTGCTTGTTCGGGATCACGAGGTTGAACTTCGCGGACAACACGTCGGCGCTGTTCGCGGGGAACGGCTTTGCGTACTGCAGACACAGGGTGTTCTGCGTCCGCGTGTAGTACGGGAAGGGCGTGTGCGTGACCGTGAACAGGCCGGCCCCACCGGTGTAGCAGTTGCCCTGGCTGTCCTCCGCCCACTCCACCGCACTGCCCGGCGCCGCGGTGTTCATCAGCTCGAAGATGCTCTTCGAGGCCTGCGGCCAGGAGCTCGGCGGCTTGTTCGCCGTGATCGGCAGCTCGTGGGTGCAGATGCCGTTCGTGTCGGCCTTGTCGCAGCCGGTGTACCCGGAGGTGAGCGCGACGTAGTTGGCGAGGCTCGTGGTCGACAGGGAGAGATCGTTCTTCGAGTAGCTGCACGCCTTGGCGATCGAGTTGATGTAGGGCGCGTCAGCGGTGTTGCCGATGATCTTCTTCAGCGGCTTGTTCTCGAACATGATCAGGGTGACGTGGTCCCACGCCGCGGGGGCCGCGCCGGCCGCGGAGCCGCTGCATGGGGCCGTCACCGTCGTCGCGGCCGTCGTCGTGGCCGCTGCCGTCGCAACAGGCACAGAGCCGGTGACGGTGAGAGCGGAGGCAGCGAGCAACACCGCTGCAGAGATCGGGACGTACGTTCGCATGGGCGTGCCTTCCCCCTGAGGTTTCAGTCCGCGCTGGCCCTGCCCCCGC
>NZ_JBFULD010000056.1:0-16098 GCF_056400505.1 Terrabacter sp. P5_B1 | reverse complement strand
GCGTGGGAGTGGACGCTCGCAGCGCTCCTGCTCCTGCCCAACCTCGTCCTGCTCGTCGTCTTCACCTACCGACCGCTCCTCGACAACATCCGGCTGTCGTTCACCGACTGGAACATCTCCTCGCCCATCGCCAACCCCGTGGGGCTGTCCAACTACATCGAGTGGTTCGGACGGGACGACACGAAGATCATCGTGCGCAACACGGTGGTCTTCACCGTTGCGACGGTCGGCATCTCCATGGCGCTCGGCCTGGGGCTGGCGCTGCTGCTCGACCAGAAGCTCCGGGGGCGCAACCTCGTCCGGTCGGTGGTCTTCGCTCCGTTCGTCATCTCCGGCGCGGCGATCGGCATCGCCTTCCAGTTCGTCTTCGACCCGCAGTTCGGGCTCGTCCGCGACCTGCTGGCGCGCATCGGCGTCGCGTCGCCGGACTTCTACCAGCAGCCGGGCTGGGCGCTGTTCATGGTGACGGTCACCTACATCTGGAAGAACCTCGGCTACACCTTCGTCATCTACCTGGCGGCGCTCCAGGGCCGCCGGGCCGACCTCGACGAGGCGGCCGAGATCGACGGTGCCTCTGCCTGGACGCGTTTCCGGCGTGTCCTCATGCCGCAGCTGCGCCCGACGACGTTCTTCCTGTCGATCACGGTGCTGCTCAGCTCGGTCCAGGTCTTCGACATCATCAACGTCATGACGCGCGGCGGCCCACAGGGCAACGGCACGACCACCCTCGTCTACCAGGTCTACCAGGAGACGTTCGTCAACCAGCGCGCCGGCTACGGCGCCACCGTCGCCACCGTCATGTTCGTCATCCTGCTCGCCGTCACGGTCGTGCAGGTGCGGTTCATGGACAGGGGAAGCAGGCATGAGCACGTCCACGGTCGTCGAGGACCTCGACGAGGAGGAGACCCCACCGGTGCGGACGCGGCGTCGGCGACACCGCACGGCGCACAACGTCGAGGCCTCGACGCACCACCGCGGGCCCCTCTGGACGACAGCGGGATACGCCGGCATGGTCCTCATCGTCCTCGTCGTCGCCGTCCCGCTCTTCTGGATCCTCATCACCTCCTTCAAGGAGCGGGGTGACATCTACGTCCGCCCCGCCCAGTGGTGGCCCAACCCGGCGACGGGCGCGAACTACAGCGAGCTGACGACTCGGATCCCGTTCTTCGACTACGTCCGCAACTCGGTCATCATCACGTCGGCGACGTCCGTCGCGAAGATCGTCCTGGGCGTCATCAGCGCCTACGCACTGTCGCTGCTGCGCTTCCCCGGACGCTCCGTGGTCTTCCTCGTGGTCATCGCGGCCCTCATGGTGCCCAACCAGATCACCGTCATCAGCAACTACGCCCTCGTCGCGCAGCTGGGGTGGCGCAACACCTACCAGGGCATCATCATCCCGCTGGCGGGCGTCGCGTTCGGCACCTTCCTGATGCGCAACCAGTTCCTCAACCTGCCGGGCGAGATCATCGAGGCGGCACGCCTCGACGGAGCCGGCCCCATGAAGCTGCTCTGGCGCGTGGTCATGCCGATGTCGTGGCCGACGCTCGTGGCGTTCGCCCTCATCACCGTCGTCAACGAGTGGAACGAGTACCTGTGGCCGTTCCTCATGTCCGACGACGAGACGACGGCCCCACTGCCGGTCGGCCTGACGTTCCTCCAGAACAACGACGGCGTCACGAACTGGGGTCCGGTCATGGCCGGCACGGTGCTGGCGATGCTGCCGATCCTCGTGCTGTTCCTCTTCCTCCAACGACAGATGATCAAGGGCCTCACGGCCGGTGCCGTCAAGAGCTGAGCCGGTCACTGCTGCAGTCCGATCCGCTGTCCATCCACATCCCACCGACCCCAACTCACCACGACAGGGAAAGGCACCATTCATGAACGAGTTCTCACGCCGAGGATTTCTGGGCCTCGCCGGCGCGGCCGGAATCGCCGGTCTCTCCGCCTGTGCCGGCACGGGCACCGGCACGTCAACGGGCAGCGGCGGCGGCTCGAGCAACACCGTCGAGTTCTGGAGCAACCACCCCGGCAACAGCAAGCCGGTCGAGCAGAAGATCATCAAGGCGTTCGAGGCTGCCAACCCGAGCCTCAAGGTCAAGCTCGTCGATGCCGGGAAGAACTACGAGGAGGTCGCGCAGAAGTTCAACGCCTCCCTCGCCGGCGGGCAGCTGCCGGACGTGGTCGTCGTCTCCGACGTCACGTGGTTCAACTTCGCGCTCAACAAGCAGCTCGCCCCGATGGACGAGCTGCTGTCGTCGGCCAAGATCGACACCAGCGACTACGTCGACGCGCTCTACAACGACTACAACCTGAGCGACAAGCACTACGCCCTGCCGTACTCGCGGTCCACGCCGCTCTTCTACTACAACAAGGACCTCTGGAAGGCAGCCGGTCTCGAGGACCGGGGGCCGAAGGACTGGGACGAGTTCCTCACGTGGGCACCGAAGCTCAAGGCGGCGGCCGGCTCGGACAAGATCGTCATGGAGCTGCCGGACGGCTCGAACTACCTCGACTGGGTCTTCCAGAACATGGTGTGGGGCTACGGCGGCGCCTACTCGAAGGAGTGGACGCCGACCTTCTCGGACCCCAACACCGTCAAGGCGGGCACCTACCTGCAGAACCTCGCCAAGAACGGGTTCCTCAAGCTCTCGAAGGACCCGGCCCCCGACTTCACGGCCGGCATCGTCGCCTGCAGCATGATGTCGACGGGCTCGCTCGGCGGTGTCGCCAAGGACGCGAAGTTCTCCTTCGGCACCGCGTTCCTGCCCGGTGAGGGCAACTGCCCCACCGGCGGCGCCGGCGTCGGCATCCCGGCGAACATCTCCGACGAGCGCAAGAAGAACGCCCTGAAGTTCATCGAGTTCCTGACGAACGCGCAGAACACCGTCACCTTCACGCAGGCCACCGGCTACATGCCCGTGCGCAAGTCGGCCGTGGACCTGCCGGAGGAGAAGGCGTTCCTCGCGAAGAACCCGAACGCCAAGACGGCCATCGAGCAGCTGCCCAAGACGCGGTCCCAGGACAACGCGCGCGTGCTGCTGCCCGGCGGTGGCGCGCGCATCGGCAAGGGCCTCGACCAGATCGTCCAGGGCCAGGACGTCGCCACGGTCTTCAAGGGTCTCGACGCCGAGAGCCAGCAGGTGTTCGACTCGCAGATCAAGAGCAAGCTCAGCGCCTGACGCACTGCACGACCCGGTCGTATGCCGTCCGGCGCGCTCCGCACTGAGCCGCCGGACGGCATTCCGGACCCGACCAGAACGACCCGAGAGGCCAGCACATGGCAACCGTGTACTTCGACGAGGCGACTCGTCGGTTCTCCAAGGACGACGCCCCTGCTGTCGACGGCATCACGCTGGACATCGCCGACGGTGAGTTCCTCGTCCTCGTCGGCCCCTCGGGCTGCGGCAAGTCGACGACGCTGCGCATGCTCGCCGGCCTCGAGCCGATCGACGGCGGGCGGATCCTCGTCGACGGGCACGACCAGAAGGGGGTGCGGCCGCGTGACCGCGACATCGCCATGGTCTTCCAGAGCTACGCGCTCTACCCCAACATGACGGCGGCCCAGAACATGGCCTTCGCGCTCGACAACGCGAAGGTGAGCAAGGCGGAGACGAGGCAGCGCGTCACCGAGGCCGCGAAGATCCTCGAGCTCGAGCAGCTCCTCGACCGCAAGCCGGGCCAGATGTCCGGCGGCCAGCGCCAGCGCGTCGCCATGGGCCGTGCCATCGTGCGCAACCCGAAGGTCTTCTGCATGGACGAGCCGCTGTCCAACCTCGACGCGAAGCTCCGGGTGTCCACCCGCTCGCAGATCGCCGGCCTCCAGCGTCGTCTGGGCATCACCACGGTCTACGTCACCCACGACCAGGTCGAGGCGATGACGATGGGGCACCGGGTCGCGGTGCTGCGCGACGGGCGGTTGCAGCAGGTCGACACTCCCGAGCGCCTCTACGACCGCCCGGTCAACACCTTCGTCGCGGCCTTCATCGGGTCGCCGGCGATCACGCTCGTGGAGTCCGTGGTCCGGGAGGGCGTCGCCCGCGTGCACGGCGTCGACGTGCCTCTCGAGCGCACGGTGGCCGGTCGGGCGGGAGAGAAGGTCGTCGTGGGACTGCGCCCCGAGTCCTGGCACGTCGTGGAAACACCGGAGCGGGGCCCGGACGCGACATCGCTCGCGCTCAACGTCGAGCTCGTCGAGTCGCTCGGGGCGGAGTCGTTCGTGTACGGCCGTCCCGCCGACGCCGACGAGACTGCGGATCGGGTCACGGTCCGTCTCGACAAGCGCACCCACCTCCGGGTCGGGGACGTCGTGCACGTCAAGCCCAACCACGGCGAGGTGCACCTCTTCGACGCCGCGTCGGGCGAGCGGATCGAGGCCTGAGATGCCCGCCCGCCCGGGTCCCTGGGCCGGCGGCCGGTTCGACGTCGAGGGCCATCGCGGAGCCCGGGGCCTTGTCGTGGAGAGCACGCTGGCCGGCTTCGAGGCCGCCTACGACGCGGGCGTGACCGGCGTCGAGCTCGACGTCCGACTCACCGCGGACGGCGAGGTCGTCGTCTGGCACGACGCGGTGCTGCTGCCGGAGAAGTGCCTCCCGACGGGGCGCGACCTCATCGGGGCCCGGGTCGTCGACCTGACCTTGGACGAGCTGCGCACGGTCGACGTGGGCAGCCGGACGCTGGAGGGCTTCCCGGACCAGCGTCCTTCGCCGGGTGCCCGGATCTCGACGCTGGGGGAGGTCCTGGCCGGCGGGCTGGAGCGTGCTCCGGACGTGTGGTGGACGATCGAGCTCAAGGTCGACCCCCGCGACGCGGGGGAGTCGGCGGGTCGACGGCGGCTGCTCGAAGGCGTGCTCGCGAGCGTGCACGAGGCGGGGCTCGAGAGCCAGTGCTTCGTGCACTCCTTCGACTGGGCGGTCCTCGAGCTCTCGGCCGAGCTCGCACCCGGCGTCCTCCGCTCCGCGCTCGTGGCTGCGGAGACGTGGGCGCCGGACAGCCCGTGGACGGGCGGTGTCGTGGTGGGGGAGTCGCAGGACATGTGTGCTGGCGCCGGCGCCGTCGGGGCGCAGGTGATCTCGCCGGCGCACGAGCTCGTCGACGAGGGTTTCGTCGAGCGGGCCCACGCGGCGGGACTCGCCGTCCTGCCGTGGACCGTCAACGACCCGGAGCGCATGGTCGAGCTCGTGCGGGCCGGGGTCGACGGGCTCGTCACCGACTATCCCGACCGAGCGGTCCCGAGGCTGACCACGATGTCCGGCTGACTCGCCCCGACGCCGGGATGCGTCCCCGGTGCGAGGGACCGGACCGTGGTCCGGCCCCTCGCTCCCCCTCCGTTGCCCCTTCGGGCGGGAGCCGGGGCGCTCATGGCACACTCGTGCGATCGACAGGTCGCGGTCGCAGCCGCGAGTGCAGCAGCTGGGTGGGGACCCCTGTGCCCCACCCATTCACTAGAACGCCGTTCCAGCGAACTCATGATGCTTTCGAAGGGCTTGGATGTCAACAGACCGGGCGTACGACAACCGCTCGCGTGCGGAGGCGGCCCTGGCGACGCGGCGGCGGATCATCGAGGCGGCCCGGACCATCCTGTTGCGCGAGGGCTACCACGCGATGTCCGTCAACGCCCTCGCGTCGTCGGCCGGCGTCAGCTCGCAGACCGTCTACAACGCCATCGGCGGCAAGGCCGCGGTCGTCAAGGCCGTCTACGACGTGCTCCTCGTCGGCGACGACGCCCCGGTGGCCATGCAGGACCGGCCGGAGTTCCGCGCCATGTCGCAGGCCCCTGACCGCGAGGGTTTCCTGCGGGCGTATGCCGCCCTGTGCGCCATCATCTACGAGCGCGTGGGTCCGCTGCTCGGCGTGCTGCTCGCCCAGGGCCCGGGCGGTGACACGGGCCTCCAGGAGTTCGTCGCGACGATCGACGTCGAGCGCCGCGTCGGCAACTCGAACGCCCTCGCCGCCCTCGAGGCGGCCCACGGCCTCCCGACGCGGTTCGACCGGGAGCAGTTCACCGACACCGTCTGGACCGTGACCGCCCCGGAGATCTACGACCGCCTCGTGCGACGCTGCGGGTGGACCCATGCGATGTATGCCGCGTGGCTGGCCGACGCGCTCGTCGCGACCTTCGACCGTGCCATCACCGGAACCCGGGAGGACTGACCATGCCCCGCCAGATCGCCACCAACACCGCCGTCGACCGCGAGGCGATGCTCGACTTCGTGCGACCCCGCCACTCCATGGTGCTCATGACGCAGCGCTCCGACGGCCGGCCGCAGGCCTCCCCGGTCACCGGCGGCGTCGACGAGCAGGGCCGCATCGTCATCTCGACCTACCCCGAGCGGGCCAAGACGACCAACGCCCGCCGTCGGCCGGAGGTCAGCGTCCTCGTGCTGTCCGACGACTTCGGCGGCGAGTGGGTGCAGGTGGACGGTGACTGCGAGGTCATCGACCTGCCCGAGTCCGTCGAGCCCCTCGTCGACTACTTCCGCGCCATCTCCGGCGAGCACCCCGACTGGGACGAGTACCGCCAGGCGATGCGCGACCAGGGCAAGTCGCTGCTCCGGGTCACCCCCACCCGGTGGGGTCCGGTGGCCAAGGGCGGCTTCCCCGCGCGTCTGGCCTGAGACGCCCACGGGGCCGGCGCCCCTAGGCTGGCCGAATGCTGCGCGTCGGGGTCACCGGAGGAATCGGTTCGGGCAAGTCCACGGTGTCGCGCCGACTGGGCGAGCTCGGCGCGCACGTCGTCGATGCCGATGCCCTCGCCCGTGAGGTCGTCGAGCCGGGCGAGCCGACGCTGCAACGGATTCGGGAGCGCTTCGGTGATGGCGTGATCCGCGCCGACGGCTCGCTCGACCGGGCGTCCCTGGCTGCCGTCGTCTTCCCCGACCGTGACGCCCTCGACGCGCTCGACGCCATCACGGGGCCCGCGATAGCTTCCCGGGTTGCCGGGCAGCGGTCCGCTGCTCCGCATGACGGTGTCTCCGTCTACGACATGCCGCTCCTCGTCGAGCGCGGCCTCTGGGTGCACGAGCACCTCACCGTCGTCGTCGAGGCGGACGTCGAGACCCGGGTGCGCCGGCTCGTCGAGCAGCGAGGCCTCCCGGAGGAGGACGCCCGCCACCGCATCGCTGCCCAGGCCACGGACGAGCAGCGGCGCGCCGTCGCGGACGTCGTGCTGGACAACGCAGGCACCCCCGACGACCTCGTCCGTGCCGTGGACGTCCTGTGGGCAGAGCGCCTCGAGCCGTATGCCGCCAACCTCGCGAGCGGCACCCGGTCCCGCCGTCCCGACCGCGCGCACGACGTCGTCGTCCCGCCTCGCGGCGACTGGGAGCCCCGGGCCGAGCGCGTCGTCGCCCGCATCGCGGCAGCGGTCGCGGCCACCGGCGTCGTCACCGAGGTCTCGCACGTCGGCTCGACGTCCGTGCCGGGCCTCATCGCCAAGGACGTCATCGACGTCCAGGTAGGGGTGCGCCGTCTGGCGGACGCCGACAGCGACGACGTGTGTGTGGCGTTCTCCGACGCTGGTTACGTCTTCTCCCACGGCAACCATAACGACACCCCTCACCCGGAGGGGGCGGACTCCGCCGACTGGTCCAAGCGCTTCCTCGGCGGGTGTGACCCGGGCAACCACGTGCACGTCCACGTCCGCGAGCAGGGCTCTGCGGGTTGGCGTTTCGCGCTGCTCTTCCGCGACTGGCTGCGCCACGAGCCCGCTGAGCGGGACGCCTACGCGGCCGAGAAGCGGCGGCTCCTCGCCCTCCACGAGAGCACGTCCGACTACGTGCTGGCCAAGGAGCCGTGGTTCGAGGGCGCGTGGCAGCGCGCGACGGACTGGGCCGAGCGCACGGGGTGGCAGCCGCGCTAGGGACGCACCCGGCATACGCGCGCGGCGTGCGGTGTTGTGGCTGGCATGCGTGGTGAGTACAAGGTCCCCGGTGGCAAGCTCGTGGCGGTCGACCTCGAGGAGGTGGACGGCAGGCTCGCGGGAGTCAGCGTGTCCGGAGACTTCTTCCTCGAGCCCGACGAGGCGCTCGGTGACATCAACGCGGCGCTGACGGGGATGCCCGTCGACGCCGGTGTCGAGCAGCTGGCCGGCGCGGTCACGGGCGCTCTCGCCGACGACGTGTCGCTCATCGGCTTCACGGCCGAGTCGATCGGCATCGCGACCCGCCGCGCCCTCGGCAAGGCGACCGGGTGGGACGACCACCACTTCGACGTCATCCCGGCCCGCGTGCTCGACCCGGCCCTGCACGTCGCCCTCGACGAGGTCATCGCCCGCGAGGTCGCGGCTGGGGAGCGGCCCCCGACGCTGCGCTTCTGGGACTGGGACAGCCCGCTCGTCGTCATCGGCTCGTTCCAGTCCGTCCGCAACGAGGTCGACCCCGAGGGCGCGCAACGGCACGGCATCGACGTCGTGCGTCGGGTCTCCGGAGGGGGCGCGATGTTCATGGAGCCGGGCAACACCATCACGTACTCCCTCACCGTGCCGCCCTCGCTCGTGGAGGGCCTGAGCTTCGAGCGCTCCTACTCCTTCCTCGACGAGTGGGTCATCGAGGCGCTCGCCGACGTCGGCGTGGACGCGCACTTCGTGCCCCTCAACGACATCGCGAGCGAGCGCGGCAAGATCGGCGGCGCCGCCCAGAAGCGCTTCGCCTCCGGCGCCGTGCTCCACCACGTGACGATGGCCTACGACATCGACGCCGACAAGATGCTCGAGGTTCTGCGCATCGGCCGCGAGAAGATGAGCGACAAGGGCACGAAGTCGGCCAACAAGCGGGTCGACCCGATGCGCTCGCAGACGGGCATGACGCGCGACGCCATCCTCGAGTCGTTCGCCACGTCCTTCGCGCGTCGCTACCGCTCGAGCGGCTCCGACTACCGGCCCGACGAGCTGGCGGCCGCCCAGCGGCTCGTCGACGAGAAGTTCGCGACGCCGGAGTGGACCCACCGCGTGCCCTGATGTCGAGGACGGCGTGTCGGCTCCGACGTCTCCTGCGAGGCGGCAGACTGGCCGTCCGCGAACCGAGAGGGACCCTCATGAAGTACGTCATCCTCATCCACTCCAACCCCCAGCCCTGGGGGCACCCGACCGGGAACTTCGTCGCCGAGGCGCTCGCCCGGCCGCAGGAGGAGCGCGATGCCGGCGGCGCATCCTTCGACGCGATGCTCGAGGAGCTCTCGAAGAGCGGTGAGCTCAAGGGCGGCGAGGCCCTCGGCGACCCGGCGTCCTCCCGGCTCTACCGGTGGGACGAGAGCGGCACGCTCGCGACGGACGGGCCGTATGCCGAGACCAAGGAGCACCTCGCCGGCTTCTTCCTGCTCGACGTGGCGTCCCAGGAGCGCGCGGAGGAGCTGGCGGTGCAGTTCGCCGGCCCCGGCGACACCGTCGAGCTGCGCCCGGCGTACGTCTGGGAGGAGTAGGCGAGTGGGCGCTGTCGGTCGTGCGACGTACGGTTGAGCCATGCGTCCCACGACCGACCTCCAGCGCACGGTGGCACCCTTCGAGGTGATCTCCGAGTACACCCCGAGCGGTGACCAGCCGACGGCGATCGCCGAGCTCGCGCGGCGGGTCAAGGCCGGTGACACCGACACGGTCCTGCTCGGTGCGACCGGCACCGGCAAGTCGGCGACGACGGCCTGGCTCATCGAGCAGGTCCAGCGGCCGACCCTCGTCATGGCGCCCAACAAGACGCTCGCCGCGCAGCTCGCCAACGAGTTCCGGGAGCTGCTGCCCAACAACGCCGTCGAGTACTTCGTCAGCTACTACGACTACTACCAGCCCGAGGCCTACATCCCGCAGACCGACACCTACATCGAGAAGGACAGCTCGGTCAACGACGAGGTCGAGCGGCTGCGGCACTCGGCCACCAACTCGCTGCTCACCCGGCGCGATGTGATCGTCGTCGCCTCGGTGTCGTGCATCTACGGTCTCGGCACGCCTCAGGAGTACGTCGACCGGATGGCCCGGCTCAAGGTCGGCCAGGAGGTCGTGCGCGACGACCTGCTGCGGCGTTTCGTCGAGATGCAGTACACCCGCAACGACCTCGCCTTCACCCGCGGGACGTTCCGCGTCCGCGGCGACACGGTCGAGATCATCCCGGTCTACGAGGAGCTCGCGATCCGGATCGAGTTCTTCGGTGACGAGATCGAGCGCATCTACACCCTGCACCCCGTGACGGGCGAGGTCGTCAACGAGGAGCAGGAGATGTACGTCTTCCCGGCCTCGCACTACGTCGCCGGACCCGAGCGCATGGAGCGGGCGATCCGCGGCATCGAGCTCGAGCTGCAGGACCAGCTGGCGGTCTTCGAGAAGCAGGGCAAGCTCCTCGAGGCCCAACGCCTGCGGATGCGCACGACCTACGACCTCGAGATGATGCGCCAGGTCGGCTTCTGCAACGGCATCGAGAACTACAGCCGCCACATCGACGGCCGCACCTCCGGTTCGGCCCCCAACTGCCTCATCGACTACTTCCCCGAGGACTTCCTGCTCGTCCTCGACGAGTCGCACCAGACGGTGCCCCAGATCGGTGCGATGTACGAGGGCGACATGTCCCGCAAGCGCATGCTCGTCGAGCACGGGTTCCGTCTGCCGAGCGCCATGGACAACCGCCCGCTCAAGTGGGAGGAGTTCCTCGAGCGCATCGGCCAGACGATCTACCTCTCGGCGACGCCGGGGGAGTACGAGCTGGCCAAGTCGGGCCCGCCGGTCGAGCAGATCATCCGCCCGACGGGCCTGATCGACCCGGAGGTCGTGCTCAAGCCGACCAAGGGCCAGATCGACGACCTCATGCACGAGATCCAGGAGCGCACCAAGCGCAACGAACGGGTCCTCGTCACGACGCTGACGAAGAAGATGGCCGAGGACCTCACCGACTACCTCCTCGACAAGGGGATCCGGGTCCGCTACCTGCACAGCGACATCGACACCCTGCGCCGGGTCGAGCTGCTGCGGGAGCTGCGCTCCGGCGTCTTCGACGTCCTCGTCGGCATCAACCTGCTGCGCGAGGGACTCGACCTTCCCGAGGTCTCGCTCGTGTCGATCCTCGACGCAGACAAGGAGGGGTTCCTCCGGTCGGCCCGGTCACTCATCCAGACCATCGGGCGCGCGGCCCGAAACGTGTCGGGCCAGGTCCACATGTACGCCGACAAGATGACGCCGTCGATGGAGCAGGCGCTCGACGAGACCAACCGGCGCCGCGAGAAGCAGATCGCCTACAACACCGAGCACGGCATCGACCCCACGCCCCTGCGCAAGAAGATCGCCGACATCACCGACCTGCTCGAGCGGGAGGACGCCGACACCCAGGAGCTGCTGGGCTCGGGACGCATGCAGTCCCGTGGCAAGAGCGGCGCGGGACGCGGCGCGATGGCGGCCGACGTCGGGGTCTCGGCGGGCGGCTCGACCAACCGTCCGGCGGACATGGCCGCGGCGGACCTCGCCGGGCTCATCCAGGAGCTCACGACCCAGATGCACCAGGCGGCGGCGGAGCTGCACTTCGAGCTCGCGGCCAGGCTGCGAGACGAGATCGGCGAGCTGAAGAAGGAGCTGCGGCAGATGAGCGCCGCGACGCGGTGAGGAGCCGACATGACGCCAGGGGTTGCCCAGGGCGAGGTGGCCGCGCGGCTACGGGCCGCCGCCCTCGCCCTACCCGGGGCCTGGGAGGACTCGCCGTGGGACGGTGACACGGTCGCCAAGGTGGGTGACAAGATCTTCGTCTTCCTCGGCGCGGAGTCGATCGGGGTCAAGAGTGCCCGCAGCCGCACCGAGGCCGACGAGTGGCTGCACCGTTTCCCGAGTGACGCCACCGTGATGGCCTACATCGGCCGACACGGCTGGAACACCCTGCGCACCACCGGGGCCATCGACGAGGACGAGCTGCGCGAGGCGATCGAGAACTCCTACGACATCGTCGTCTCCGGGCTTCCCCGGCGCTCTCGTCCCGGCACCGTCCACGAGGAGCACTGACCGGCGCCTGCCGCGGGCGCGCTCGAGGGGCGGTCAGGATTTGAGGCACGCCCGCGGGAGTGAGAGACTCAGGCGTTCACGGAGGGGAGTATCCCCGACACGACGGGCTCGTCATCACGGAGTGGGTCTCACCGCCGCTCCCGGTCCCGTCGGTCCGGCACGAGGCCGGGCGGGAGAGACCTCCGGTTGCTGATCTGGTGACCGGAAGGTTGTGCCCTATGAACGTTCCCGTGTGGGGTTGGTTCCTCACGATCGGCCTGATGGCCGTGTTCCTGCTCATCGACATCTTCGTCATCGCGAGGCGTCCCCACGTCCCGTCGATGGCCGAGGCCGGTCGACACCTGGCCTTCTACGTCGCGGCGGCCGTGCTCTTCGGCCTCTTCGTGTGGTTCGAGTGGGGCGGACAGTACGCCGGCGAGTTCTACGCCGGCTGGCTGACGGAGTACTCCCTGTCGGTCGACAACCTCTTCGTCTTCCTGCTCATCATGGCCAGTTTCAAGGTGCCGCAGAAGCTGCAGCAGTCGGCCCTCATGGTCGGCATCGTCATCGCGATCGTCCTGCGTGGCATCTTCATCGCGCTGGGAGCGGTCGTCATCAACGCGTACTCCTGGGTCTTCTACATCTTCGGCGCGTTCCTCGTCTACACGGCCGTCAAGCTCGCCACCGGCGGCGAGAGCGATGACGACGAGTACCACGAGAACCGCCTGATCCTCTGGATCGAGAAGCGCTTCCCGGCCACCAAGGAGTGGAACAGCACTCGACTCACGGTCATCGAGAACGGCAAGCGCCTCATCACCCCGATGCTCGTCGTCATCCTCGCGCTCGGCACGACCGACCTGCTCTTCGCGCTCGACTCGATCCCGGCGATCTACGGCCTGACGAAGGAGCCGTTCCTCGTCCTGACGGCCAACATCTTCGCCCTCATGGGTCTGCGACAGCTCTACTTCCTCATCGGCGGGCTGCTCAAGAAGCTCGTCTACCTCAGCATCGGTCTCGCCGTGCTGCTCGCCTTCATCGGCGTCAAGCTCGTCATGCACGCCCTCCACGAGAACAACCTGCCGTTCATCAACGGCGGCCGGCCCATCGAGGGCGTGCCGGACATCCCGATCCTCGTGTCACTGGGAGCCATCGTGCTCATCCTCGGGGTCACGACGCTCGCCAGCCTCTGGAAGTCGGCCCGCGACGCCCGTCTCGAAGGGGCGGACGTCGGTGCGCGCTGAGGCTTCCGGCCCCGCACCGAGGAACGACTCACCCCCGAGGGCAGCGACGCACGACGCTCCCTGAGGCTGCGCCTCCGCAGCCGGAGGCGTCTCGGGCTCCGCGCTACGACCCGGCCACCGGCAAACGCAGGAGGGCGCGCCGCCTGCGCAGGCTGGCGATGACGAGCCGCTGGTGCCGCAGCAGCAGTCGCCGCTCGGGATTGGGGACGAGTCGCCCACCCATCGGGACGAATGTGGGCAAGTGTCGCAAACGGTCCTCAGTGGCCGTGAGGGCGCCGATGAGCTCGCGGATGCTCATGGCGGACACGTTCGCGGTCGACTCATCGGGGTGCACGGACAGGCTCTGCAGGTTGGGCATGTGAACTCCAAAGCCGTGCTCGGCACGGCCGGGGTCGGCAGATGGGGGAGGGGAAGCGCGACCGACACGTCCCGGTCGAGATGGTGCTCGAGGTGTGGGTCGTGACTGCGAAGATACGTTCTCTTCACTCCCGGCGGCAGGGACCTAGGTCCCGAACCGGACGAACGACTCCGTCAACACGGTGGATCCGTCGCTCGACGTCGGGCAGCAGTGATCGCTAGCGGACCCGGTGGGCGACGACCCAGCCGATGAGGGCCGGCACGGCCATGACAGCGAAGACCACGGCATACGCACCCGGGACAGCGGAGCCGGCGCCCGCGAAGACGATGGCCGAGACGGCGATGGCGGTGGCAGCACCCGAGGAGTCGCCGATCTGCAGGGCCGAGCTGACGAAGCCCTGCTCGCCGGGCCCGGACCGGGCGAGGGCCTGGGCCGTGACCCGTGGGTAGAGCGTGCCGATCCCGAGGCCGACCGCGGGAAAGAGCGCGACGACGACCCAGGTGGGGGCGCCGAGAGCGACGGCTGCGGCGAGCCCGAGGAGGGAGAGCGTGATGGCACCCAGTGACACCGCGGCGGTGCGGCCGATCTCGAAGCGGTGGTCCCAGCGGCCCTGAACCCAGGAGCCGACGAACCACGTCACGCCGGTGATGGTCAGCGCGACGCCGGCGAGGCTGGGGCTCAGCCCGTCGCGCTCCGTGAGCAGCCGCGGGAGGTAGACCTCGGCGCCGCTGAAGGCCGCGAACGCGAGCGCGCGCAGAGCGATGTCGGTGGGCAGCCCGCGGGCCGCTCGCAGGGTCCCGCGCGGCGTGAGCGGCAGGAGGGTGAGCGCCACGACGACGAGCGCGACCACCCCGAACGTGATGCCCAGGGGGTCGAGGCGGTCGGCGGCCCCGTTGAGGGCGAGCACGGCGACGGCGAGGGCGACCGACGCGGCGATGGAGCGCGTGCGCCATGGCACCTCGACCACGTCCTGCCGCAGCCCGGCGAGGATGCGCCCGAGGAGCACCGCAGCGACCACGAGGACGATGAGGGCGAGCCCGAAGACCCAACGCCAGCCGATCGTCTGCGTGATGAGCCCGGCCACGAACGGGCCGGCGATGGACGGGACGACCCAGGCCGCAGAGAAGCCGGCGAGGATCGCCGTGTGCAGGCGCGGCGGGTAGACGCGGGTCACGAGGACGTAGAGGGCGGTGCTTGTCATCCCGGCTCCCAGACCCTGCACGACCCGTGCGGCGACGAGGACTCCCATGGACGGCGCGAGCCCGGCGACGACGAGCCCGGTGGCGAAGAGGGTCAGGCCGATGAGCAGCGGCGGACGGGGACCGCGGCGGTCGGCGAGGTTGCCGGACCAGACGATGCTGACGATCCCCGACGCGAGCGTCGCGGTGAAGGCCATGGCGTAGAGGGAGGCGCCGTCGAGGTCACGGGCGATGGTCGGCATCACCGTCGTCAGGGCCAACGCCTCGAACGCATGCAGGGAGACGAGGGCGAGCACCCCGACGGTCGTGGTCCGCAGCGCGCCGGACATGATGCCGCCACCGTCGTCGGGGACGGTCGAGGCCGCGTCAGTGTGCATGGTGCCCGAGGTCATGCGGCGAGGCTAGGACTTCGAGCCGACGTGAGGTCAAGCCCGTCATCAGCCGGGGCCCAGGGCTGCGTCGGGTGACTCGGCACGGGACTGTGCCCCGAGCACGACCGCACTGGCGAGCACGACGAGCACCATGCCGGCCACCTGGGTGCGGTCGAGGACCTGGTGGAGCACGACGAGACCGGCGAGAGCTGCCACGACGGGTTCGAGGCTCAGCAGGATGCCGAACACGTGCTGGGCGAGGTGGCGCAGGGCGACGAGCTCGAGGGAGTAGGGCAGCACCGACGACAGGACGGCGATGCCGAGCCCGAGGGCGACGTCGGCCGGCGTCCACCGGTCCACCGACGCCAGGCCCAGGGGAGCGACCGCGACCGTCGACACGATCAGTGCGAGCGCCAGCCCGTCGAGGCCCTCGAACGCCTTCCCGGTGCGTTGGCTGAGGACGATGTAGGCGGCCCACATGACTCCGGCGAGTGCGGCGAAGCCGACCCCGACGAGGTCGAGCCGGTTCCACGAGGTGTGCAGCACTCCGGACACGAGCACGACGCCGATCCCCGCCGCGGCGACGGCGATGACGTCCCGGGGACGTCTGCTCAGGGCGGCGGCGAGCCCAAGGGGTCCGAGGAACTCGATCGTCACGGCCACGCCGATGGGCAGGTGCGCCAGCGAGGCGTAGAACGAGGTGTTCATCGCTGCGAGCGCCAGTCCGAAGAGCACGACCGTGCCCCAGTCGGACCGGCTGCGCCCACGCCACGAGGGCCGCGCGACGGCACACAGGATGACCATGGCGAAGAGCAGCCGCAGGAGGACCGAGCCGGTGGCTCCGATCCGCGGGACGAGCGTGGCGGCGAAGGCGCCGCCGAACTGGACGGAGACGACTCCGCCGAGGACGAGCAGGGGGGCGGTGCGGCGGTCGACGCTCACGGCATCGGCAGGCGCCCGGCGGCGACGAGCGTGGCCACACGGTCCGCCC